>JAGHTZ010000080.1 GCA_018065065.1 Candidatus Equadaptatus faecalis
CGCCGGTGAATAAGCCTTTTTCAGCAGTGCTTTTATAAACTGCTGCTGTCTCTGAACGCGGCCGATATCCCCCTGCGCGTCTTTTCTGAATCTGACGTAAAGCAGCGCATTTTTGCCGTCCATATGCTGCATGCCGGGCTGGAAATTTATATCCAAATGTCCTGCCCTGTCAACGTAGCGCATTCTTTTTTTAACGTCTATATCAACTCCGCCGAACGCGTCCACCAGTTTTGGGAAATTGTCGTAATTCACAACAACGTAATAAAGTATCGGCTCTTTAAGATAATTTTCAACTGTGGTTTTCAGAAGCTCTACTCCGCCGTATGCAAAAGAACTGTTGAGCTTGTGAGTTCCGTGACCGGGAATTTCAACCCTCGTGTCGCGCGGCAGCGCAAGTACCTTAACACATTTGTCATCCAGTTCAACCGTTACGAAAAGAATCGTGTCCGAGCGTTTGGAACCCTCAACGTCATCCTCACCTAACACGAGCATATTGAAATGTCCCTGTTCCCTGAGCGCTTTGTATTCCGGAGATTCTTCCAACAATTTTCCCGCGATGTTTTCGGTAATGTCTTCGGAGGTAGCATTGATTATTGAACGAAAATGCAGTGCCGCTCCGGCGCAGAAAACAACCAGTGCCGCAACAATAAACAGCGCCGTAAAACCCTTGTGTGCGAACAGCCCGCGCTTGCGCACGTAGGAAATTCTTTCCCCGTCAATATTTAATCTGCCTTTTTTTTCTTTTCTAAACATAAAGACCCTTTTCAGCAATATATTTTTCTACGGACGGCGGAACAAGATATTTGATGCTTTTTCCGTCAGTTACACGCCTGCGCAGTTCCGTGCCCGATATCTCCAGGAGCGGCATTTCAAGCAGAATAACAGTTTTTCTGATATTCTCGGGAAGTAACGAGATTTTGTCCTGCGTGTATCCAGTCCGGCTGACGGCAACAATCCTGCACAGCGAGGCTATCGCTTCCGGCAGCCTCCAGTTTATTATATCAAGAACCGCGTCAAAACCGGTAATAAAATATAATTCGGCTTTGGCGTATTCCGGATTTTTTTTAAGCGTTTCAAGCGTTTCAAACGTATAACTTTTACCCTGTCTGTCAGTTTCAATGCGCGAAACCGAAAAGTACGGGCAATCCTCTACAGCCAGCCGCGTCATATTGTATCTGTCTTCCGCGGAAGCAAGGTTTTCGCTTTTGTGCGGAGGATTGCCTGCAGGAATAAATATCACTTTTTCCAGCAACAATCTTTCCCTTGCTTCTTCAGCAGCCCGCAAATGACCGTAATGAACAGGGTTGAACGTTCCGCCCATTATGCCGATTTTAAGCGCGTTTCCGGCGGCTTTCATCAATCGTCCTCGTCGTCCCTTGCAGACGGATAGTAGTCCGGATAGAAAGCAAATTCCGAATATCCTATTACTATTATATCACCTTTAACAGCACCGGCTGTTTCAAGCAGCTGCTCAACACGGTATTTGCGCAGAAGCTTGGTGAAGCGCGCGACATTTTCTTCCTGGGTAAAATCAAAGCGTTCCGCAGCCTTTTCGAGCCCTCTGTGAAGCACCCTGTAGCCTCCGCCGTGCATTGCAATAATCTGCACTTTGTTTGCTCTGCGCATCGGAAGCTGTTCAGGCAGTTTTTCCGCGATGGCATAAAGCCGTACCTCGCTGTGAGGACGCGGATGTTTGTTGGCAAAAGCAACGATATACCTTGTAAGCTCAGGTATGTTATCGCCTGTTGCTGCCGAAAGCGGGCAAACTTTTATGTCAAGTCTGCCGAAATACTTTTTAAGCTTCTCAAGAATTTCATCTTTGTCCGCGCCAAGCATGTCGCACTTGTTTGCCGCGACAAAATACGGTCTCTGACTAAGCTCTTTATCGTAAGCCTCAAGCTCGGCGCGTATTGTCTGAAAATCGTTAACGACAGCGTTAAAATCGCCTGAAGCCACGTCAAGCACGTGAATAAGCAGACGGCTTCTGTCAATATGTCTCAGAAATTCAAGACCGAGCCCCTTGTTTTCATGCGCTCCCTCAATAAGTCCCGGAACGTCGGCAAGCACCACGCGTTCAATTCCCGTATTTACAACGCCGAGATTTGGCGAAAGGGTCGTGAACGGATAATTGGCTATCTTCGGCTGGGCGTTCGATATCGCGGCAAGTATTGACGATTTTCCGGCATTCGGAAGACCTACAAGAGCAATATCCGCAATCAGTTTAAGTTCAAGCCGCAGTGTAACCTCTTCGCCCATATCGCCTTTTTCGCAAAAGCGCGGCGCACGTCTGCGCGAGCTTGCAAAATAGCGGTTGCCCCTTCCCCCGCGTCCGCCGCGGGCTGCGACAAAACGGTCTCCGGCTTCTACAAGATCGGCAAGCCCCTCACCTGTTTCCGCGTCATAAAAAACAGTGCCGCACGGAACCTTTATAACCACGTCATCGCCGTTTGCGCCGTTTCTTGCGTTTCCGCTGCCGTGCGAACCGTTTGCGCCCTTTATGTGACGTTTGTATTCAAGGTCGGCAAGTGTCTGGAGATTATTTACAGCTTCAAAGACAACGCTTCCGCCGCGTCCGCCGTTTCCTCCGTCAGGTCCGCCGTTAGGTTTGAACGGCTCGTGAAGGAAACTCATGCATCCGTTTCCGCCGCGTCCGGCCGTAACTGAAATGGTAATGTAATCAACAAATTTCATAAAAAATTCCTCCGAAAAAATAAGGAGCCCTGTGCAGGCCCCTTAAATTCCGAATATTTTACCTGATTAGGCCTCTTCTACCGTAACGTATTTGCGTCCGGCTTTTGTAAGGAAATGAACCTTGCCGGTTGCAAGTGCGTACAGCGTGTAATCGCGTCCGCAGCCAACGTTTTTGTCAGGACGGATTTTCGTGCCGCGCTGGCGGACAATGATTGTGCCTGCGTTGATAAGCTGACCGTCGCCGCTTTTTACGCCCAAATACTTAGGCTGACTGTCGCGTCCGTTAGTACTGCTGCTCTGACCTTTTTTATGCGCCATAATCTATTCCCCCAAACTTATGCGATTGCGCTGATTTCAACTGTCGTGAAATACTGGCGGTGTCCGCGGAATTTGCGGTAATTTTTCTTTCTGCGGTATTTGAAAACGATGACCTTTTTGTCTCTGCCGTTTTCAACTACCTTGCCCGTTACTTTCGCGCCTTCAACATAAGGTGCGCCGACCGTAACGCCGTCGTCTTTTCCGAGAAGAAGAACTTTGTCAAATACGACTTCTGCTCCCTCTTCAGCGTTCAGTTTCTCAAAGCGGATTTTGTCGCCTTCAGAAACCTTGTACTGCTTGCCGCATGTTTCGATTACTGCATACATACTGTATTTTCCTCCCTCCGCTGTGTACGGGCAGCCTCTCGGCGTTTCATTAACCCGCACCATGCGTGTTCTGCAACTGGTAGATTATAGCATTATATTTATATTTTGCAAGCCATAATTTTTAATCAATCTCACTCTGAAGCAAAGCTCGTGCATGAGTAAGCGCTTCCGTTGAATTTTCGTCGCCGGAGAGCATTCTGGCAATTTCTTTTTCGCGTTCCGCACCGTAAACAGGAAGTATCAGCGTGTCGTCCCCGTCGCGTTTTACAAGAAAATGCTGATCCGCCATAGAGGCAATCGTTGCCTGGTGCGTTATAAGTATCGTTCTGCAGCGCTTTGAAAGCTCTTTCAGCTTGTAACCTGCAAGCAGCGCGCTTTTGCCGCCGAGTCCGGCTTCAACTTCGTCAAAGACGAGAGTGCCCGGAAGTTTGTCGTCGCCTGCCGCAAGCTGCAAGGCAATAAGTATGCGCGACAGCTCGCCGCCTGAAGCCGTTTTGCTTACAGGCATCGGCTCCTGATCGGGCAGTCTGAGCATAAATCTGGCGCTTTCAGCGCCGTTTGCTTTAACCTTGTCAAGTTCGGCAATTTCTATTTCAAAACGCGCATACCCCATAGCAAGCTCGTTCAGACAGTCATTGACGTTGTTCTGCAGCTTTTCTGCGGCTGTTTTTCTCATTTTGCGGAGCGTCTGCACCATTGCAACAAGCTTTTTGCGAAGCTCGGCTGATTCCGTTTCAAGCTTCTGCAGTTCGGAAAGGCTTGTCTGAAGCCATACCACCGTCTGCTGTGCCTCAAGGGCATAATTCAGGATATCCTCGCAGCTTTCGGCTTTCAGCCTGCGTTTCAGCCTGCGCAGCTGTCCGAGCTTTTCTTCCGTTTCATCGCGCGCTTCTTCAACGCTTCCTTTGTCAAGCACCAGTTTCATATCCTGTTCAAACAGCGCAGACAGTTTCTGTGCTGCCGAAAGCAGCTGTTCTGCCGCTTCCCTCTTGGGGCTGTCGGCAGTTTCAAGTTCCTGCAGTCCCCTGCATATTTCGGTTGCGTTGTCTAAGATACAGGCGCCGTTTTCACCGCCGACGATTTTTCCGTAAAGAGCGTAAAGAGTTTTGAGTTTTGCGCTCTGCTCGTCAAGCTCTTTCAGCTCGGCTTCAAGATTTTTTTCGCTGTCCGCCGTAAGCTTCAGCGAATTTATCAGCGCTATATCTTTTTCCGCATCGGCAAAACGCCCCGCACGCTCTTTTCTGCTGTTTTTCAGTTCTACAAGCGTTGTTTCCGTCTTCAAAGCCTGTTCGAATATTCCTGCAAGTTCTTCTTTCACCCGTGCAAGCTCAACACCTCCGCAGGAATCGACAAGTTCAAGCTGTCTGACGGGTTCAAGCAGCGAGAGCTGCGCATACTGGCTTTGTATGACTATTTCCTGCTCCATCAGTTCGGAAAGTTTATTCACTGTCAAATTCGTTCCTGAAAGCGAAAGGGTTCCGCGTCCGTCTTTTTTAAACCGGCGCAGTACGCTCAGCAAGTTTGAAGCCGGATCAAGGGGAACTATTCCTTCATAAGCCGAAACGTTTTTCGGCTCGTAATTCATCTTTACTTCAGAATATTCTTCAGATGCGTGAATATAGTTGACCTGAGCTCTTTTTCCGGAGATAAATTCAAGCGCACGGACAAGACTGCTTTTTCCCGATCCGCTTTCTCCGGTAATAACAATAAAATTTCCGGTAAAATCAAGTCCGGCATCTTTGATACCGCCTACTCCGTGAACCTGAAGACTGCTAATCATTCGGAATCATCCTCTCGTCAGTTCCGTTGAAGCCCCAGCTCAGTTTGCGTCTGAGCAGATCATAATAACTTGTGCCGTCCGGCTCTATTGTACACACTTTAAATTCTGCCGCAAGCTCTGCTTCCAGTCTGTCTCCCGCAAACAGTTCGTAGCCGAGCTGCCCGTCCTGCGTGAGGCATAATTTTGCGGTACGGCTCATAAGTTCCACTGCTATTTTGTCTTTACCGTTCAGCACAACCGGTCTTGCAAACAGGGTATGGGCGCAAATCGGCGCCATAATCAGACAGGAAACGTTCGGCGGCACAACCGGACCGCCGGCTGACAACGCATAGGCTGTTGAACCTGTCGGGGTGGCAAAAATAACACCGTCGGACAGATAATTTGACAGCAGTTCCCCGTTTACGCTTACCTGAAGCTCCACGACGCGCGAAAGGCTTGTTTTTGATATGACGAGGTCGTTAAGCGCGTACATTGTCGCTGCCGTTTTGCCCTGTCTTACGACGCTGCCCTTTATAACCTCACGTTCAAGCAGCCTGTATTTACCGTCAAGAATTTTCTTTATGTCAGCTTCAATATTTTCCGGCAGTCCTGTTGACAAAAAGCCGAGCCTGCCGAGATTAATTCCGTACAGCGGAATTTTCCTGCCGAAAAACATTCTTGCAGCACGGAGAAAAGTACCGTCTCCGCCGAGGACAAGAGCAAAAAGAGCTCCGTCAAAATTATCCGTTCCTTTGGCACCGAGAAGCAGAGCTTCACTTTCAGGTAACAGAAATTCTGTTTCGCCTAACGCGGAAGATGTCAGCAGTTTTTCAGCGGTTTCAACTGCTTCCGACTTGTTAGTATTGAATATCAAAACAATTTTTTTACTCATTGCTGCATCGGCTTTTCCTGTTAAATATGTTTTTCGGCGTGTTCGTGCGCCTCGGCGACAAGTTCCGCCTCATTAAACGGCTTCTGCTCCGCTGTACTTTCCTTTTTGGCAAGCAACAGAAGAAATTCTATATTGCCCTCCGGACCGCGTATAGGAGAATAGGTCATATCAAGAATTTTCAGTCCTGTGTCATTTTCAGCAAACGCTGACACGTCTTTCAGAACCGCTTCGTGCAATGCAGGATCGGTAACAACGCCGCGGCCTATATGCTCGCGTCCGACTTCAAACTGCGGCTTGACAAGCGTAACTATGGTACCCTCAGGCTTAATCAGCTGTTCAAAGACGTTAAGCAGCAACTTGAGCGATATAAAAGAAACGTCGCAGACCAGCAGATCAAAAAGTTCGTTCTCAAAAGTCTCTGCCGTAAGAAAACGCGCGTTCGTACGCTCCATAACCAGAACTCTGTCATCGTTTCTCAATTTCCACGCAAGCTGTCCGTAGCCGACGTCAACCGCACAGACGGAGGCAGCGCCTTTTGAAAGCAGCACGTCCGTAAAACCGCCCGTGGAAGCGCCTATGTCGATACAGCGCAGTCCGGCAGGTTTAAGACCGAAATATTCAACTGCTTTCAGCAGTTTGTACGCGCCGCGGCTCACCCATTCTTTTTCGGGACGGTCAAGCTTAACGCTTGCGCCGGGCATAACCTGAGAGGCAGGCTTCACAACAACCGAACCGTTGACCGTAACCCTGCCCTGCTCAATATACTCCTGCGCGGCAGTGCGCGACTCCGCAAAGCCGTTATCGGCAAGATATTTGTCAAGCCTTACAAGTTTAGCTTTCATTTATCAGCCGTATAATACTGCCGGAGGTCATACCGCATTCTTCCCACTGTTCCGCGGGCGAAGCATGCGATATAAAACGGTCGGGAACACCGACGCTGATTATTTTGCAGTTTAACAAGTTCTGCGAAACAAGCGCCGCGATTTCTTCACCGATTCCGCCTTTAAGCGAAGCGTCCTCAGCCGTAACAGCCAAACTGTGTTTTTTAAGCTGTTCAAGCAGACCTTCCCTGTCAAGCGGCTTTATAAAACGCAGATCAACTATCGTCGCATATCTGCCGTCTGCCTTCAGTTTTTCAGCTGTTTCAAGCATAAGAGGCAGAGTGGCACCGGCTGCAATCAGCAATATATCCTTTCCTTCTCTGATCAGCTGCAATTTTCCCCATTCAGCAGATGTCTTTTCAAAATCAAAAGCCGGAACGTTTCCGCGCGGATAGCGTACCGCCATAGGAATTTTTCTCTCCGCCCAACCGTCTATCATAAATTTCAGTTCTTTTTCGTCCCTCGGTGCGGCTATCGTCATATTCGGCAGCGCTTTGAGCCACGCAATGTCAAAAAGTCCGTGGTGAGTTTCACCGTCGTTTCCGACAAGCCCGCTTCTGTCAATGCAGAGCAGCACTGGCAGTTTCGGAAGGCAAATATCGTGCATAACCTGATCGGCGGCACGCTGCAGGAAGGTTGAATAAATGCACACGGCAGGCTTCATTCCGCCGGCGGCAAGTCCCGCCGCGTAAACAAGGGTGTGTTCTTCGGCTATGCCTGTATCTATGAAGCGTTCCGGATATTTTTCGGCGAACTCTCCAAGCTTTGTCCCGTCCTTCATAGCCGCCGTCAAGGCAAAAATTTTGTCGTCTTTTTCAGCCAGTCCCGTCAGGCAGTCCGCCGCCGCTTTGCCCCATGCAAGCTTCCCGCTGCCTTGCGGTATCTGCAGGGAGGAATTTGCGCCTACCCCGTGGAAATAAGACGGATTTTCTTCCGTTTCTTTAAAGCCCTTGCCTTTTTTCGTTATAACGTGGATAACGAGCGATTTGTCATACTGTTTGGCAAGTTCAAACACCTTCGCAAGTTCTTCGGCGTTATGTCCGTCAAAAGGTCCCCAGTAGCTTATGCCGAACTGCTCGAATATATTTGCAGGAAGAACAATCGCTTTAAGTTTGTTTTTCCAGTTTTCAAGTGCGGGTCTGAAACCGCTGTTTTCGCTTTTCTTCTTGACAAACGCCTTGAATTTTTTGTAGGTACTGTTCACCGCAAGCTGCGCCAGATGGTTGGCGGCTCCTCCGACGCGTCTGTCTATTGACATTCTGTTGTCATTCAAAACGATAATAACCTTGGAGTTATTCGGCTCCATGTTATTGAGCGCTTCAAAAGAAACTCCGTTCAGCAGAGAGCCGTCGCCTATAACGGCAACGACGTGATGATTTTCTCCTCTGAGATCGCGTGCTTTTGCATAGCCCATTGCGGCTGAAACCGACGTGCTGCTGTGTCCTGTTGTGAACGCGTCGTATCGGCTTTCGTCCAGTCTGGGAAAGCCTGCCATACCGCCCTTTTGGCGCAGCGTGGCAAAGCGTTCCACGCCCTGCGTAAGAATTTTGTAGGCGTAACTCTGGTGCCCGACGTCAAACAGTATTTTGTCCTTATCAGGGTCAAACGCCTTAAGCAGAGCAGCGTTAATTTCCACCGCACCGAGCGAAGAGGCAAGATGTCCGCCATTTTTCAGCGTTACGTCAAGTATAAGAGTCCTAAGCCTGCGGCACAGTTCCTTAAGCCCATTTCCGTCAAGCTTTTTTACTTCTTTATAACTGCATACAGTATCAAGCTGTTCCATAATTTATTTAGTTCTTTCAAGAAGTGCCATCGGCAGCTGTGCAAGAAAACTTTCCTCACCGAGCAGTTCAGAAATAACAGCTTTTGCCGCTTCTGACTCCTCCTTTGCGAATTCCTTTGCTTTCTCCAGCCCGTAGGCTGTAACGTAATTTATTTTTCCCTGCTCCGCGTCCTTGCCCGGCGTTTTGCCAAGCTGTTCGGCGGTAGTGGTAACGTCCAGAATATCGTCTATAATCTGAAACGCCGCTCCGAGATGCTTACCGTATTCCTCAAAAATCAGAAGCGTTTTCCCGTCATCGGTACCGAGAGCTGCGCCGCTCATAAGAGCCGCTTTTATAAGTTCTCCGGTTTTAAGCGCTGCAACCTTGCGAACGTAATCCGGCTCCTTTTCGGCAAGCGCCGAATCCATGTCAAGCACCTGCCCGCCGCAGACGCCGGACGGTCCAAAAGCTTCGGTAAATATGCGGACAGCGTTGAGCAGCCTGTCTGAGCTCACTCCGGAAGTGTACACCAAAGGATAGGCTATCGACTCGACCATAAGCGCGTCGCCGGCAAGAATGGCAAGAGTTTCGCCGAATTTTGCGTGATTTGACGGTTTTCCGCGGCGCATATCGTCATCGTCCATGCAAGGCAGATCATCATGAATAAGCGAAGCTGTATGGGTCATTTCATAGCCGAGAGCCATCGGCATTGCCTGTTCCTTTGTGCAGCCGCAGGCCTCTGCAGCCGCCAGGCAGAGCACGGGGCGCAGTCTTTTGCCTCCGGCCGTGAGAGAATACTCCATAGACTCGAAAAGCTTTTCAGGAACACGGCTGGCGCGCGTTTCGGCAGTTTTTTCTATATATTGGTCAACATAATCGGCATAGGCTTTAAATTCAGCCATAACCTGCTGAAAATCCATAAGCAGTTATTCCTCCCCGTCCCTTACTGAATCGCTCAGTTCAGTTACCTTCTGTTTGGCATTTTCCAGAAATTCCTTGCACTCTTTAATGACACCGACTGCTTTCTCAAAATCTCCGAGAGCTTCCTCAACTGTCGTTTCATGTTTCTCAATTTTGCCGAGAAGCTCCTCAATTTTTTCAAGATTTTTGGTAAAATTCATTTTTTTTGCTCCTTTGCTATTGCAAAATTTTATTTGTATGCTACAATGCCTAAGTTAATGCTGAAGTTCCAAGGAGGGACCACACGATGTCGAAATACTGTGATTGCTGCGGACGCGGCCCTGTAACGGGCAACGCAGTCAGCCATTCAAACCGCCACACAAGACGCCGCTGGCTTATTAACATTCAGACCGTACGCGTCAACGTCGGAGGCGGAGAGACCCGCAAACTCCACATCTGCACAAAATGTCTCAGATCCGGTATAGTTCAGAGAGCCGTTAAATAACGGCTCTTTTCTTTTACCGTTATTTTCCGAGTATTTCATCAAGACGCTCCTGAGCTTCTGTCTCGTCCACAAGAATATCTCTTGCCTTAGAACCTTCTTGTTTCCCAACTATTCCAAGTGTCTGCATCATATCAATAAGTCTTGACGCGCGCGAAAACCCAACACCTAATCTTCTCTGTAAATTACTGGCGGAAGCTATTCCTGTTGTAAGCACACATTCGACTGCTTTTTCTAATTTATCATCCACTTTATCATCCAATTCTTCGTCATTTCCAAATCCAGAATCACTTTGTTTTTCTATGTCTTCAAAGAACACTGGGTCGCCGAACAGATTATTCATGTACTGCAGCCAGTTCTCAAGAATATCGTCTGCAATCCACGGGGACTGTATACGCACGGGCTTCGGGTTCTTCGTGGAAAGGAATAGCATATCTCCCTTGCCGAGCAGTTTTTCGGCTCCTACTCCGTCGATTATCGTGCGGGAGTCAATTCCGGTTGCAACGGAGAACGCCACTCGTGCAGGAATATTCGCCTTGATAAGTCCGGTTATTACGTTCACGGACGGACGCTGCGTGGCAAGAATGAGGTGTATGCCGGCAGCCCTTGCCTTCTGCGCAAGCCGTACAATGTAATCTTCAACCTCTTTCGAAGCTGTCATCATAAGGTCGGCAAGTTCGTCAACGATAATTACTATATGAGGTTTTCTATCCTTCGGCAGCAGATTTGGACGCGCGTTAAAGGCTTCAAGATTGCGCACCCTTGCGCTCTCAAAGTCGCTGAAACGGCGTTCCATTTCGTTGACAGCCCACGCAAGCGTATGAACAGCCTTTTTGGGGCTTGCGACAGGCGGCGTGAGCAGATGCGGAAGATTGTCGTACACCGCAAACTCAACGCGTTTCGGGTCAACAAGAATAAGCCTCAGCTCGTCAGGAGTGCAGTGAGAACAGAGACCGACTATGCAGGAATTTATAAAGACAGACTTGCCGGAGCCGGTAGTACCGGCTACAAGCAGATGAGGCAGCGTTTCAAGCCCTATTACCGTTGTTTCTCCGCTGACGGTTACGCCGAAAGGCATAGGCAGGGCACATTTTGTTCTTCTGTAAGAATCGTCCTCTATCATGGTACGCATTGGAATGCCCCTGCGGTGCGGGTTCGGAATTTCAATGCCGACATACGACGTCCCTGGCACCGGCGTTTCTATGCGTATCGAAGGAACGGCAAGGGCAAGAGCTATATCGTTTGAAAGAGTTGCAACCTTTGAAGTGCGTATGCCCGAACCGAGCGTTATCCTGAACTGAATAACCGTCGGACCGACAAGTATATCTGCTAACTCTGCCTGAACACCGAATTCGTCAAGCGCCTTTATCATCTTTTCACCGAGCGGCATGCAGCGCTCAGGCTTCAGTTCGTTGTCATGCGTTTCCTCAGGACCGAAAATTTCGGGCGGAGGCGGGAAAATTCCTTCTTCAGCTGCCTGTAAAGCTCCCAAATCGAAATTCGGATCCTGCACCTCTGCGGTATTTTCTTTTTTCCTGCGTGTGCGTTTCGGCTTAATTTCGTCCTTTAGCACAAGTTCTTCGTCAAACGGCTCCTCTATTGCGGCTTTTGTGCCGTCATTCTCATCAGCATTTTTCTCTTCTTTTTTGTTGCGGCTGGAAAGTTTCGTCCATACAAACACAGCACAGTTTTTAATGCAGCCGTTAATCGGCAGTCCGTAGAGCAGAAACACTATATACATGCATACGGCACCTGCAAGAAGAGTCCCGAAAGCTCCGAGCGTACCGAACGCTTTTTCTGCGATAAAGCGGCCGGCTTTCCCTGCTCTGAGGCAGTGTACCGTGCTTTCTCCGTCCGTAAGTTCCTTTATGCCCAAAACAGCTGAGGCAGCCAAATAAAGCAGAAGCGTTGCCGCCGTTTGTCTGACAAAATTTGGAACTTCTTTTGAAAAAATACGGCAGATGCAGACGTACACGGCAAAACAGAGCGGAATTACGAGCGCGCCTCCTGCGTAACCGGTCAGGAAATCAGCTGTTTTCGTTCCAAAAGTCCCCGTTTTGTCCGTACAGAATGAAACCAGCACGAAAAGCGACAACACAAGAAACAGCGCTGTCAGGATTTTTTCCGCCGCCTTTTTCTGCAAACTGTAATCTTTCTGTCTGCCGTTTGTGTTTTTCAGCATTAAACTTCTCTTCCTCCTACGGTTATTCCTTTGACAACCATCGACGGCTGACCGTCAGTTACGGGCACACTCTGCCCCGATTTTCCGCAGATACCCGGATCCATGACAAGATTATCGCCGAGTGCGCAGATATTTTTCAGCACCTCAGGACCGTTGCCCGTAAGTGTTGCGCCCTTTACCGGCTCTTTTATTTTACCACCTCTTATTATATACGCTTCTGCGACATAAAACACAAAATCTCCCGTTGTCGGGTTAACTTCCCCGCCGCCCATTTTTTTGACGTAAAGTCCGTTCCGTGCAATATCGCACATCTCTTCAACGCTTTTGTGCGCACCGGGCAGAAGGAACGTATTGCTCATTCTCGGAATAGGGAGTTTCCTGTACGACTGGCGTCTTCCGTTTCCAGTGGCAGGATAGCCGTAAAGCGAAGCGGAAAGTCTGTCAGTAAGATACCCCTTCAAAATACCGTTCTCAATCAGCAGCGTCGAGGAAGCCTTTGTTCCCTCGTCATCAAATTCGTAGCTGCCGTACAAACCACAGATTGTCGGATCGTCAACCATCGTCACAAGCTCCGACGCAACTCTCTGTCCGAGCCGTCCCTTGAAAACTGATGAATCCTTTTCAACTATATCCGCCTCAAGCCCGTGTCCGCACGCCTCGTGAATAATCGTTCCCCCTGCTTCCCCGGCAAGAAAAACGTTCATTTTTCCGGCAGGGCACGGCTTCGCTTCAAGCATAAGCATGGCGCGGTCAAAAGCCGCGTCCGCTATATCTTTCGCGGCTGCCCCTTCCCAGAAAGCGGAAGGTTCAAGCGTCATGCAGCGCCGCTCGGAGGCGGTCTGCAGCTGCCCGTCCTTTTCAGCGACTATCTGCGCGGCAAAAGAGGTATATTTTCTGCTGCAGCTTTTCCGCAGACCGTCAGGACCGATTATAAGAATATCCTTGTCCGACTGCGAAAAGCGGAAACTTATCTGCTGTATTGCGGGCGAACGCCTGCGAAGCTCGGCGTCAATATCGTGAAGAAAATCAACGGGATATTTATCCGCCGGTACGTTCTTTTCAAGCAGCTTTTCATTTCCGCCGTCATACGTTGTACCGCATATTTCCGACGGCTCCAGCGCGGCATTAAGCGCCTCCGCGGCTGACAAAGACGAAACTCCGGTACGGTGCGCGAAAAAACTTTTGCCGTCGGTCACAATCCTTGCGCCCGTTCCTTCGGTGACCACAGAAGACAGCTCCGCAATTTTTTTATCCTCGTAGCGCACGGAATGGGCAACTGAAGACTGCAGATACAAATCGCAGTACTGTGCGCCTTTTCCCGTTATCTCGTC
Organism: Candidatus Equadaptatus faecalis; assembly: GCA_018065065.1. Classification (NCBI taxonomy): domain Bacteria; kingdom Thermotogati; phylum Synergistota; class Synergistia; order Synergistales; family Synergistaceae; genus Candidatus Equadaptatus; species Candidatus Equadaptatus faecalis. The sequence continues at coordinate 13,546 of JAGHTZ010000080.1, forward strand.
AGTAATATCGTTAAAATGGTCAGTCATTACAGTTCCTCAACCGAATCAATCGTAATATTCATTCCCTCAGCCTGCAGACCTCCGACAAACGATCTAACCTCGTCAAGCAGATTGGCAGGGGTAATAATTGCAGCCTTACCGTGAGCCGCGTCGTCCGTCTGCATAAAACCGAGACCGTCGCAGGCGTCAAGATTCCAGCTTGCGTAATAAATATCCCTTGAGTCCATCGTCAGATGAACCTTCGCGACGGGAATTGTCATCTTTTGATGCCTCTCTGCTTCTTCAAATGCTCGTCGTAGCTCTTGCTGAAAAGATGCCTGCCGTTTCCGTCAGCGACAAAATAAAGATACTCAGTATCTCCTGCGCCGCACACCGCGAGCCAGCAGTCCGCGGAAGGCACGTTGATCGGCCCCGGCGGAAGCCCGTCCTTTCTGTACGTATTGTACGGACAGTCTATATTTAAATCAGCATACGTAAGCCGTGATTTTTTAACTCCCTTAAATTCCTTCCAGCAGTAAATAACCGTTGCACAGGACTGCAGTCTCATCGGAACCTTAAGCCGCTTCAGGAAAATCTCCGCAAGCGGTTTTCTGTCTTCCTTCACGCGTGCTTCACCCTCTACGATTGAAGCCATAATTCCCGTTTCAAACAGACATTTCGCATTAAACTTTTCAGCCGGAATCGTTTTGCCGACTTTTTCAAACCAAAGCTTTGAAGCAAAAGCTGTAAGCTGCTGCTCAATTTTTTCGTTCGGAACAAGGAAATAACTCTCAGGCAGAAGAAACACTGACCTTGCCGATACGTCCTTCGGCAGAAGCGGCCTGAGTTCCTCCGGAAAATTGTCCGCATCCGCAAGCTCGCTCTTAAGCCTTTCAAGGCTCAAACCATTGCTTTCGGCGATTTCTGCAAGAGTTTTGCCCGGAATAATCGAAACGGCGCAGAATTCGGGTCTTGCGTTTTTAAGCTGTTTTGATACAGTGAAGACGCTTCCAGGCACTATCCTGCACATGCCCGGCCGAATTGTCTTATCGCTGCCGCTGAGCGCAAGCCACACGCGCATAGGCTTTTCAAAAAGGATAACGTCCTTCTGCTTCAGTGTGTGAACAAGCGACTGCGTGCTGCATCCTTTGCGCACGTTCACGGAAACAGGCTTAAGCTCCGCCCTGTAAAGCTGCGGGTAAGTCTGCGGAATATACCGGCACAGCGCAAAAAGGAAAAACAGCGCCGCCGCGTAAATCAGCACCTCAAGTCTTTTCATGGCCCATATCCTTTCAAAATCTGCAATAATTATACATTGATTTTACAAATGGCGAAATACGATTATAATTTACTGACTGATTTAATTTGCACGCGCGGCATCTGCGCTGCGCCCCGAATTTTAACAGGACACGACAAAATCCGGAGTGAACGGCATGACTGAAAAGAAATTCAAAATACTCGTAACGGAAAAAGTAGGACAGTCCGGGCTTGACCTTCTCAAAGAAGCACCGGACGTTGACCTTGAAATCAACATGACACTGACACACGGGCAGCTTCTTGAAAAACTCGCGGACATAGACGGAATACTCACACGCAGCGGAACTTCAATGGGCACGAAAGAAATTGAGGCCGCCCCGAAGCTTAAAGTCATCGGCAGGGCAGGCGTAGGCGTTGACAACATTAACATACCTGAAGCCACGCGGCGCGGAATTATAGTCGTCAACGCCCCCACCGGCAACACCCTTGCCGCCACGGAACTGACAATGGCGAACATGCTCGGAATGATACGCAAAGTTCCGCAGGCACACAACTCAATCCACAAAGGCGAATGGAAACGCAGTCTCTTTACCGGAATGCAGCTTAACGGCAAAAAACTTCTGATAATCGGACTCGGCAGAATAGGCTCACAGATTGCAAAACGCTGCCGCGCATTCGGAATGGACGTCTATGCCTACGACCCGTACATCTCAAACATAAAAGCGGAATCGCTTAAAGTAACTCTGCTCAAAGACCTTTCGGAGGCGGTTTCGCTTGCCGACGTCGTCACCATACACACGCCGCTCAACGCTGAAACGAAAAACATGTTCAGCCGTGAAATGCTTGCGAAACTCAAGCAGGGCGCATACCTCATAAACTGCGCACGCGGCGGAATTGTTGATGAAAAAGCGGTCACGGACGCGGTCAGGGAAGGACACATAGCCGGATTTGCAACTGACGTCTACGCGAAAGAACCGCTCACGCCTGACCACCCGTTCCTTGCGGAAAATATAGCTGACAAGGTTGTCGTAACGCCTCACATAGGGGCAAACACCTTTGAAGCTCAGCTTGAAGTATCAAAAATAGCCGCTGAAAATATGCTCGCCGTACTCAGAGGCAAGCCGTATCTCTACGCGGTCAACCTGCCGTTTATGATACAGAACCTCAGCGACGACCAGAAAAAATATCTTGAACTGTCCGAAAAAATCGGAAAACTCGCCGCGAAACTCGCGGAAGCCTATAAAAGCGGAGTGCGCGGGCTCGACATCACATACAGGGGCAGCGTATTCGGCGATGACACGCCGCTCGGACCGAACCAGTACCGCCCCTACACGATAGCAATGCTCAAGGGACTGCTTGAAGTCAGTCAGGGAGAAGAAACATCCTACATGCTCGCCCCGATATCCGCAAAAGACAGAGGAATAGACATCAGCGAACAGTTCGGCGAACACAAAACCTACAACAACCTCGTTGAAGTCATGCTCGAAACTGAAAAAACGACACTTCGCATTGCAGGTACGATAACCGAAGAAGGCCGTCAGAGAATAGTGCGCGTCAACGACGACTGGATTGACTTTGTACCTGAAGAACAGCTTATTCTCTTCAGAAACAACGACAAACCGGGCGTTATCGGAAAAGTCGGAAGCATACTCGGTGAAAACGGCATTAACATAGCAAGCTTCGCCCTCGGCAGAAAAGCATCGCACGACGGATATGCCTTTGCAGCAGTTCAGGTTGACGGAGAAATAGACGAAATGCTTATGACCAAACTGCGCACCGTTGAAAATATGATATGGGTCGTTGCTGTTGACCTCAGAGAACAGATATAGTAATTCAACTCAAATAAATTCGGGAACGCTTCGGCATCCCCTTTAATTTGGTTTGCATTGCGTTCCGTTATCTCGCAAAAAGTCCGAAAATTATATAAGCGATGACAGCGTTCACGAGCATACTGTCAAAACGGTCAAGCATTCCGCCGTGTCCGGGAATAAGGTTTCCCGAATCCTTGACTCCGGCTTCTCTTTTGAGAACAGATTCAGCAAGGTCTCCAGCCTGACCGAGCACTCCGCAAAACAGCCCGAGCGCAGTCATGTGCAGAAGCGGAAGCTTAAAGAGCAGAGCTCCGACAAACGCGCAAAGCATACAGGCAGCGGCGCCTCCGAAGCTTCCTTCCCATGTTTTTTTCGGGCTGACCTTGTCGCAGAGTTTGTGCTTTCCAAAACGCCTTCCGGTAAAATAGGCAAAAACGTCGCATGCCCAGGTGCAGAAGAAAAGCACCGCCACCAAAGCTTTGCCGTTTTCAGTGTCGCGCAGAAGCGCAAGATAGCACCACGGGAGAACAACGTAAGCACCTCCTCCGATAAAGTTGCCCGTGCTGCGCAGAGCCATGCTGTTTCCGGTTCTCTGCCTGTCCCAGACCTCGTCGAACAGCACCAAAATTACAAAAATGGATGCAAAAACAAGCAACAGACCACTTTCGCGTTTGAAAACAACCGCGTAAAGAACCGCTCCTGCAAGCAGAAACATCAGTATCGGGGAATATTTGTGATCTTTTGCCGTAAGTTTGTAAAATTCCCACAAAGAGACAAGAGCAGCTGCTGAACATATCACTGCCCAGAGTGGATTTCCGAGCCAAATGCCGCCCAAAACGGCGGTGACCACAAATATACTGCCGAAAACGCGCAGAGGTAAATCTGATTTTTTATTTTCCATAACGTCTGCTTCTTTCAAAATAACTGTCTATTGCCTTTTTCAGCTCTTCTTTGCCAAAATCAGGCCAAAGGGTGTCAGTAAAATAATATTCGCTGTATGCGCCCTCCCAGAGCCAGAAATTGCTCATTCTAAGTTCTCCGCTCGTGCGGACGAGAAGATCGGGGTCGGGAACGTCCGGAAGATACATCCGTTTGCAAAGGTCAGCTTCCGTTATTTCCGTAACGCCCTCTTTCAGCAGTCTGTTCAGCGCGTCGGTTATTTCCCTGCGCCCGCCGTAATTAAAACAGACAATCAGCTGAATTACGTCGTTGTCTTTCGTTTTTTCTTCTATATCTCGCAAAACCTCCGCCACTTCTGCCGGAACCCTGTCAGAAGCTCCTGCGAAACGAACTCTCACACCTTCTTTTATAAGCTCGCGCAGTTTAAGCTTTGCGTAGAGCTTGAACAGCCCCATAAGCTGAGAAACTTCTTCGGCGCTTCTGTTCCAGTTTTCGGTTGAAAAGGCGTAGACGGAAACGTACTGAACACCGAAGTCTTTTGCCGCGCGCAGCGTATTTTCAAGTGCCTTTACGCCGGCGTGCCCGCCCATAACTACGGGCAGTCCGCGCTTTTTTGCCCAGCGGCGGTTTCCGTCCATAATCAACCCGATATGCCGGATTGTATTTTCCATTTTTTCAGCCCCTTTATCCGAAGATTGTTTCGTCAAGCCTGCCGGTCTGTTTGTAACGCTCCCACTGACGTTTGACTTCCTGTATGTCCAGCCAGGTGAGGTGCTTCGGCCCGCCCTCTTTGGACGTGTTGTTGCGGAGCAGATAACTCGGGTGGAACATCGGCATAACAGCGGCGCCGTGCCATTCAAACCATCTTCCGCGCAGCTTTGTAATGCCCTCCGTCGTTTTGAGTATCCAGCGCAGCGGGGTGTTGCCGAGAAGAACTATAAGAGCAGGCTTCATAATCAAAATCTGCGTCTGCAGATGCCTGTCGCAGCACAGCATCTCTTCGGGCGTCGGAACCCTGTTTTCAGGCGGACGGCATTTTACAATGTTCGTGATAAACACGTCTTTTCTTTCTATGCCCGCTGCGGACAAAATCTGCGTAAGCAGCTGTCCCGCGCGTCCTACAAACGGAAGCCCCTGACTGTCTTCGTCAGCTCCGGGACCTTCGCCTATAAACAACAGGCTGCTCTTTCTGTCCCCGTCGCCGAAAACGACTTTGTTTCTTGTTTCGGAGAGAGGACAGGCCCTGCAGGCAAGCGTGCATTTCTTCGTCTCTTCCCAGAGAATTTCTGCCGCCTGCTCTCTTTCTTCATCCGTAAGTCCAAAAAGTTTTTCGCTCACAGCAAGACCTCCGCTACGGTTACGTTTATTTTTTTTATATCAATGCCGGTAAAATATCCCACACCGGACATTACACATTTCTTTACGGACTCAGCAACCTCAAGCAGCGTTTTGCTGCCGGCAAGCGCCGTTATTTCCATGTCTATTTCAACTCCGTCGTCATACGAGCTGATCGAAAGTTCCTTCACAGCCGCTGTCTGCTCCGTTTTCAGGGCGAGAAATTCCGCGAGCTGTTTTATTGCCCCAGGTTCAACGTGCATTTCCCCGCAAAAACTGAACGGCGGGTGTACTATTGTTTTTTCCGCTTCTTTTTCTTCCGTGCCGCCCCAGAAAACGCGCAGCTGCCCGACAAGTTTTCCGGAGAAATTTTTCCTCACAAGCGCCTGAGACACGGGAATTACGTGCTGTTTTTTCCCGTAGCGCTCTCTTCGCGCGGTTTCCATCTCTTCCTTTGTGGAAACGTCTTCTATGTGTATCGTGCGCGACGGCGCTTTCATACCGAGTTTTTTGAGAATTTTGCCTGCCATGGAATCAGAAGTAGCTATTACAAGAACCTTGCACGGCGAAGCTTCCCTGAAAAATTCGACGACCTCGTTTTTGTGGTTCTCAAAATCAAAAATTGCCCTGCGTATCGCGCTTACGCGGTTTAGCTCCGATTTTGCGCTTTTTCCGCAGACGATGCTGCCTTTGTGTATTACAAGCCCGTCGTCTATGATGTAATCAGCGCCGAGCAGCGACGCGACGTACTGCGCGCGCCTGCTTTTTCCCGTTCCTGCCGCCCCGCTGAAAACAAAGGTTTCTATACTGTCAAAAATTATTTCGTTTTCAGACATTCACTATTCTTCAATCAGTTTAATTTTCGCGCCGAGCGAGTTCAGTTTTCCGACGATGTCTTCGTAGCCGCGCCATACGTGGTCAAGATTGCCAACCTTTGTCTTTCCCTTTGCGGCAATACCGAGAAGAATCATAGCTGCCCCCGCGCGAAGGTCGGTTGCAAACATTTCTGTACCTTTAAGAGCGGAAACTCCCTCAATAACGGCAGTATTTTCCTGAACGGCTATTTTCGTACCGGCTTTGTTGAATTCAGGCACGTGCCTGAGCCTTGATTCAAAAATGATTTCCTGTATTACGCTGGTTCCCTCAGCTATTGACAACAAAGCCATAAACTGCGGCTGCGCGTCTGTCGGGAAGCCCGGATGGGGCATCGTTTTTATCGAAACGGCAGAAAGTTTTCCGGCGTATTCAGCAGTAATGCCGTACGGTTCAAGCGTAAGCTTTGCGCCCGCTTCTTCAAGCTTCTGCAGAGCTGCCGCAAGCAGCTGCGGTTCAATGCCTTCAACCTTTACCTTTCCGCCGCTGATAACGCCGCCGACAAGGTAAGTAGCCGCTTCTATGCGGTCAGGAACAACGGAAGCGCTTGAAGATTTCAGGAAACTCTGCCCCATTATGCGTACCGCAGACGTTCCGTCGCCGAAGACAGGAACTCCCATGCCGCGCAGAACGTTTGCAAGATTTACTATTTCAGGCTCGCATGCGGCATTCTCTATCGTTGTGGAACCATCCGCAAGGGCGGCTGCCATCATTATATTTTCCGTAGCGCCCACGGACGGGAAATCAAACGCCACTCTTGCGCCCTTAAGCCTTCCGTCCGTTTCGGCGTAAACGGCTCCGTTGCGGAGACTAATGCGCGCTCCCATTGAGCGCAGAGCCTTTATGTGAAAATCTATCGGACGGCTTCCGATTGCACAGCCTCCGGGAAGAGGCAGCACAGTTTTTCCGCAGCGCGCAGTAAGAGGCCCGAGAACCAGCGAGGACGCTCTCATTTTGCGCACAAGATCTGCGGGTGTATTCCATTCCAATTCTTCAGGAACGCTGATTTTCATTCTGCCGTCTGCAAAATGCACCTCTGCGCCGAGCCGCTGCAAAAGCTCCGCCATCGTGCGGACGTCCTGCAAATCAGGAACGTTGTCAAGCTCCAGCGTCTGTCCTTTGAGAAGAATTGCAGACGCCATTACGGGAAGAGCCGCATTTTTGGCTCCCTGCACCCGTACTGTTCCGTTAAGCGGCGTACCGCCTTCGATTAACATTTTCTGCAAATTCTTCACCTCACAAAGCGGGATTAAATCCCTGCTCTGTCTTTTCCTTATTCGTGCGTTCCGAAATATTCTTCAAGAGATTTCGCTATTTTCTTTGACGCAGTTCCGTCGCCGAAAGGCTGGTCATCGCATTTTTTTCTGATTACTTCGGCGAAACTGCCGTCTTCCATAATGCGCAGCGCGTTTGAAAGTATTCTTTCCCTGTCAACGCCTACAAGAATTCCGCTGCCGTGTTCCACCGCCTCCGGACGCTCCGTTACGTCGCGCAGAATAAGCAGAGGTTTGCGGATTGCCGAAGCTTCCTCCTGCACTCCGCCGCTGTCGCTCATAAGGAATTTCGCGGCGTTCATAGTCCAGACAAAGTCAGGATAGTTCAGCGGGTCACAGAGAATAACCTGCGGTCTGTTTTCAAGATGTTTCCTGATAACCTCGCGTACCGCGGGGTTCTTGTGCATCGGAACAACCATCCAAAGTTCGGGATGTCTGTCAAGCAGTTCCGTCAGCGCAGAACAGATATTTTCCAGCGGTTCTCCCCACGATTCCCTGCGGTGGGCGGTAACAAGCACAAACGGCGCACCGTCAGGCAGTTTGGCAAAAATTTCAGGTTTTGACGTGTGGTCAACCGCGTAATACAGCGCATCTATAACAGTATTGCCTGTTACCGTTATCTCTGCCTTTGAGCCTTCAACAACAAGATTTTCCTTCGCAGATTCCGTAGGCGCGAATGCCCAGGTTACGATCCTGTCGCAAAGCACGCGGTTCATCTCCTCAGGATACGGAAGATACATATTTCCGCTGCGAAGACCTGCTTCAACGTGACCTATCTTAATTTTCCTGTAGAAAGCTGCCAGAGAGGCGGCAAAGGTCGTCGTTGTGTCGCCGTGAACAAGCACCGCGTCGGGCTTTACCCTGTCAAAATACTCCCCCGCGCCGGTCAGTACGGAAGACGTGATGTAATCAAGCGACTGAGCCTGCTTCATAATATGCAGATTAAGATCGGCAGTGAGCCTGAAATACTGCAGAGGCTGATCAAGCATCTCCAAATGCTGTCCCGTTGCAAGAATTTCAACGTCAAAATTTTCAACTTCCCTGAGAGCCATGACGACCGGAGCCATTTTTATCGCTTCCGGACGCGTTCCGAAAACACAAACTATTTTTCTGCGTTTGGCTGCGTCAGCCATATTCAAGACCTCCGTTTAATATACGCGCGGGAACAGTCTTATTCCGAGCAGACTGAAACCGGCGCACAAAATTGCAAAATGTATCGCGGCAAGCACAAAGAGCGTACAGAATTTTGAAAGCCCCGCGTCCTGCAGCTTGTGGTGGGCATGCTTCCTGTCAGGAAGAAACGGTGATTTCTTTGAAATAATGCGCCGCGTCATAACCGAAAGCGTGTCAATAACCGGCGCACCGCCTGCAAGAAACAGGCACATGCAGCTGTTGACAAGACTGCGGCCGAAGAAATCGGGGAAAAAGTTCCACGCGAAATGCGAAGCACATACAAAACCGAGCAAAGTGCTCCCTCCGTCGCCTAAAAACGTCTTCGGGAACGGAAAATTCCAAAGCAGAACTCCGAAAATAAGCGCCGCCAGCATAAGCCACACGGAACTGCCTCCCGCCGAAAAAGCGGCAAGCACCGTAATCAGCGACAGCGTAAGACACAAGCCGTCCATTCCGTCAACAAGATTGTAGGCGTTCGTCATGCCCGTGATCCAAAATACAAAAAGCAGTCTCTGCCATAGCGGAAGCGGGAGCGCGTATGAAGCGCACACGGCTGCGCACAGCTGAAAACAAAGCCTGAGCAGAGGCGGAAGCGGGTGCATGTCGTCCATATAGCCGACAATAAAAATCAGAGAGGCACCAGTAGCGATAAACGGGACTTCGACTCCCATATTACCGACAAAAAGCGCCCAAAGCAGATACCCGCTCCAAAGAACTATGCCGGCACCGCGCGGCATAATGCCGCTGTGTTTCTTTCTTCCTCCGGGAACGTCAACAAGCCTGAATTTTTTTGCCAGGGCAATCGAAACAGAGGTGCCTGCGAGCCCCCAGAAAAAACTTATTAACGGAAAGAGATATCTGTAAAACAAAACGCCTTATTTCGTACCGAAAAGCCTGTCTCCGGCATCGCCGAGACCGGGGACTATATAGCCGTGGTCGTTGAGATGCGAATCAAGCGCAGCAATGTAAATGTCAACGTCAGGATGAACTTCGTGGAATTTCTTCACGCCCTCGGGCGCACCTATGAGACATACAAGCGATATTTTTTTACCGCCGCGCTGCTTAATTGAAGAAACCGCATCGGCAGAAGAACCGCCTGTTGCAAGCATCGGGTCAACGACAAAAATATCGCGTTCCGAAATGTCGTTCGGGAGCTTGCAGTAATACTCAACGGGCTTGAGCGTCTTGGGATCCCTGTAAAGTCCGACGTGTCCGACCTTGGCATTCGGAATGACCTTGAGAATTCCATCAACCATTCCAAGCCCTGCGCGAAGAATAGGAACTATGGCAAGCTTCTTGCCCGAAAGCGATAAAACTTTTGTCTTTGCAAGAGGGGTTTCGATCTCGACCTCTTCAAGCGGCAGGTTGCGCGTAATTTCGTAGGTCATAAGTCCGGCTATTTCCTGAACAAGATCCCTGAAATCCTTTGAAGACGTACTTTTGTTTCTCATAATGCCTACCTTGTGGCAGACAAGAGGATGATTTAAAACGATTGTACGGCCGGAAACTTTCTTTTCTTCCCACGGCAGCTTTGTAAAATGGTCTTCTTCGTAGGCTGCGATTTTGTCAAGCCGTCCCGCATGGCGCGCGCCCTCGAAATCTTCGGCGAGCCAAACCTCAAGAATTTCCTTTGCAAGACCGGAGCCGGTAACGCGGCTTCCCAAAATAAGAGCGTTGGCGTTATTGTGCCGGCGGCTCATTACGGCTGTAAAATGGTCGTGGCACAGCGCGGCGCGTACACCCTTGACCTTGTTGGCAGCGATACTCATTCCTATTCCCGTGCCGCAGCATATAACCGCGGAATCAACCTTGCGCGCTGAAACCATCTCGGCAGCCTTAAAGCCGAAATCGGGATAATCCACGCTCAGTTCGCCTGAAGCCGTTCCGCAGTCAACAGTCTCAATATTTTTCTCCTGAAGAAAAACTTTCAGTTCCTCCTTGAGTCCAAAACCTGCATGATCAGAAGCCAGTGCAATTTTCATAATACCACCCTCTCAAATTTTATTTGCAAATCTTAAAGCTGAAACTAACTTTCAAAACGTTTGACAGCCGCCTGACATCTCCGTCATATAACGCAAATTCCCATGAAAGAATATATGCCGAGAGCTATCGACGCGGCAAAAACAAAACCAAGAAGCATGCGGAGATAAAACAGAAACGCGGCTCCGCCGGGCCATTTGCCGCTGCCGATATTCACTACAATACGCGAGATAAAAAGCGACAACACAAACAGCGCGACAGCAACAAACGCCTGAAGATTAACCCTCGGAATCCCCGAAAGAAACCCCATCGCATTCCCGCCCTTCGTGCTTGTTTTTCAACTACATATAATACCTCTCAAAACGCGATATGTCTAACACTTTCGGCAAAAATCACAAAACAAAACGGCGCGGGATAAAACCGTTTCACAAATCAACGGCTTGGGAATTTTTTAATCCCAAGCCGTTTTTTTCGTTACATACTGTTCGCTTAGTGCTTCCAGTTTCAAGCCCTGCAGTTATTCCGTTGTTAATGTTACTACCGGCTTTTCATCCGTCTTAGCTGTCGTGTCAACTGTTACAGGCGGTCTGTACTGCTCAATTTCAGCAGCAGTAATATCTGTTTGCGCTGTTTGCGGCGCTGTACCGGGTGTCCAGGGCTGTGCTGTCTGTATTTTTTCTTTTCCCGCTTCTCCGAATTCGTACCATGCCGTCAGGTTTGCTCCTATGCTTTCGCGTTTGCCTGCCGTTCCAATTATCGTGAAATCAAACGCCCAGGGAGAGCCTGCTTTTTTGTAGGACAACCCAAGTTCCGCCACGCCTGTTCCGCCTTTCAGGTCAGGCTCGGCTATCGCAAGTCCCTGTGTTGTCGCCGCGGCGTTGCTGCTGAATTCGTATTCGTAGGCGAGTCCGCCGTATGCTTTGAAGTCTGCGTCCACTGTTTTGTTGTAGCGGAAACCGGCGCGTACCCTGTGGCTTTCTACAGGTTTGAAGTTTATTTCTTCGTTTGTAAAGCTGAGTGTTGTATCGTCCCCACCCTGGTGCGCATACAGGTATTTTACGTAGGTATCTACTGTGTTGCCTGATTTCAGTTTGTGGTTATAGCCTACTGCCGCATGCGCTGCAAGATAACGGCCTGTTGCGTCATAATCTATTTTTGCGGAGGGCAGCAGGTTTTCGCTTGAATAGTCCTGCGAAATATGTCCTGCTCTGACTGACGCTTCCCCATAGAGGTTTCCTTTGTCTGTAGCGTCTGCTTCCGTTTTGAGCAGTATGCCTCCGCCGAAATGGTTTATGTCTCCTTTTGCCGTTACCGTTCCGAAGTTTTCAAATTCGTTGGTGCTGTCGTAGCGTGACCAGCCGCCTTCGGCAAAGACGCCTATTGTTGTGTTCGCGCTTATTTTTTTCGCAAGTCCCGCCGCAACGCTGCTTCCGTTCATGTCTATGTATGAGCCTGTTTCGTAATGTCCGCGGCTTCCCTGTATGCTTACGAAGCTTGTCCATTCTTTCCCGTCGTTTTCAAGTGTGCCGATTTCGTTTATTACTCTGTCTGCTATGAGGTCTGTGGCATTGTTTATCGCCGATATTGCCGCCATTCTTCCTTCAGACAGTGACTTAGCTCTTTCAAGTACGCTGAGATCATAGTATTCCATAAACAGTTTAGCTTCTTCTTCATCCAGATACATTCCGTAGTTCGTGGTCAAAGCTTTGCCTTTTGTCGGAATTTTGTCGGGTATGTATTCGTTTGTACTGCCGGTATAGTTTTCAGCTCCATTTATGAGTGTTATGCGTTCGCCTTTTTCTTTGAGTATTGTTTCGTTTTCGTTCTGCGTCAGGAAATAATCTTTTACTTTCAGCGATTTGAGATCAAAACAGCCGTCTGTGCTTTCAAGTATCGTATCTCCGGCTTTGTGGCCGTCAATGATAAAGTTAAGTACAGTTCCCGGGCTGAATATGGTTTTTGAGGCATTAAGCCCTGCGTTGGAAACACCTTTGGCAAAGGTGAACATTCCCCTGCCGTCAATGGCTGTGTCTGTTTTTCCGCCGGTTATTACTGTTTCTCCTTCATTGACAAAAATTGCACCTTTAAGTTTGTCAAGGGAGGTTTCAAGCACGGCGTTCAGGCAGACTGTCGTGTTCTGCACAATGTCCTCAAGGTTTTTCACACTGCCTAGTATGTTTGTAGTGCCTTTGCCGGTTATTTTGTTTTCATTTAATCCTCCGGTAAAGTTAATGGTGCCTTCATTTTCTACGGCATTGTCTGTGGTTATGTCTGAAGCATTTGCTGTGAGTTCCGCGTTTTCCGTCATTTTCACGGTGTTCTGTTGCAATTTCGTTCCGTTTTCCAATTCAAGTTTTGCGTCCAGTACGGTATTTCCGCTGCCTGTTATTCCTTTTTCAAGGTTTACTGTCCCGTTTATGTACAGCTGTCCGTCATTTTTTATGTCTTCGTTTCCTTTGGAATCGGTGAATTTTATTCCGTCGCCGAGTATGATTTTTCCTCCGGTTTTGTTTGTGAGCGCCGTGTCGTAGCCCGAGAGCGCAAGTTCTGCAGGTTCTCCGTACACGTCAATACCGCCGTACAGTTCAAGTGTGTCTCCGACTCCGCCTTTTGTTTCGTCCGCTACGGTTATTCCTTTATATTCTTCTTCTGCCAATGCCTGCAGTATATGACCGTTGCCGTATATTGTGAATGTTCTTGCGTCACCGCCCGCTTTTTGGCTGTCCGTTCTGGTAAGGTCGCCAAAGGCCGTATCATTGCTTACGAGCGAGTAGCTTGATACTTCTCCGGCCTCTGCGCCGCGCGAAGGATCTTTGTAATTTTGTATTATTTGCGGCAGCGTGTACGCATAGTTTTTGGTTACGTCAAGCAAACCTTTGTCTTCCGTGTTCTGGGTAAATGTGTATTCAAACGGACCGCAGACGGCTCTTGTTCCTGTTATTTTGAGTGTATTCAGGCTTAAATCCGCTGCCTGGGTTATTCTTATCTGCGCCGTTGCCGAAACGTCTTCTCCTCCGAAGCCGTTCAGTATGTTTATTGAATCGAGTATAAGGTTGTCTCCGCTTATTTTTTGTGCTGTGATAATGTCGCTTTGTTTTGTCGTACTTCCGCTTTGGTCCGCAGATAAATCCGTATCAAACCGCAGTTTTGCATTGTCCGCTTTGAAGGTTGTCAGGCTCAGCGTGTCTGACGCTGTTCCGTTGCCAAGGTCCAAAACGGCATCCTGGGCAAGCAAAAGACTGTCATCGTTGCCGCTCACGTTCACTGCGTCAGCTGCCGTCAGCTGTGTTCCGCTGCCCAGCGTTATGTCCTGTTTTTTCACGGCTGTTTTTATCGCGGCATTGTTGAGTGTTATTTTTCCTCTTGATCCGGTTTCCGCGTCTATTATGCCTGAACCAAGAATTTTATCGTTTACTGTTATTGTTCCGCTGTTTTTCAGTACCGCTCCGTTTGATATGTTTATTGTGTTCTGCGTTATCGCCGCCGTGTTGGATATAGCGATATTTTCTTTTACGTTTGCCGTTCCTGTCCCGTTTATTCCTTTGTCAAATTCTGTGCCTGTGTATATGTCAAGCGTTCCGTTGTTCGTTACGTCCGCGTTTCCGTTCGTGTTTGTAAATTTAACGCCGCTGAGAGTGCTGTGCGTTCCTTCACCGACTGTTACAACGCTGTTTTGGAAGTTTGTCATTGTAACATTTGAAAGGTTAAGGATGTCGCCTGCGTTTTCTATCGTTACTCCGGGCAGTCCGTTGCCGTCTATTTTGCGTCCGTTGCCGTTAACCGTAAGTTCTCTCGGCGTGGAGGCTTCTGTTCTTGTCAAAACACCCAATCCCGGCGTTTCTTGCGCTGTTTGTCCTTCTATTGTTCTGTCAAAACCCATTGAGAAAACTTCAACCTCACCGGCACCAACAGGTACGTTTTGTATTATCTGCGGCAGTGTATCGGCATATACGGTGGTTATTTTTACAGTGCCTCTGTCCGTTGTGTCCTGCGTGAATTTTGATTTGAAGCTTACCCAGTCCCCGTCAGTGTTTTTTGCGTCGTAGACAGATACTGTGTCCGCTATTTCAAAATCCGGCGCTATTGCCGTATCTGAATCTATTATTTTCAGTGTCTGAGTTATGCCGATTTCGTTTATACCTTTTACTACGTTTATGAATATTCTGCCGATTCCGCTGCCGAGTGTTTCCGCAGCTTTTATTACGTCGCCTTTTTCCGAGCCCGGTATTGAGATGTCGCTGTCTATTTTGAGCAACGCTCCGTTTGCTTCAAATTTGTTCACCGTAAATTCCGCCGGCGGGTTTATGTTTCCGTCCTGCAGCGTGAGTTCGCCGGGTGCGTCAAGCACAAGGCTGTCCGTCGCGTTTAGTTTGCGTACGCTTTGTGTGTTGAGTACGCCTGTTTTCAGGTTAACGTCCTGATTGTTTACTGCCGCTCCAAATTCTGTGTTTCCGGTAAGGTTGAGCGTTCCCCGTGTATCTGATTTGATTTCCATGGCAGTTTTGCCGCCTGTCAGGTTGACTGTTCCGTTGTTTTTGAGTATTCCGTCCAGGTCGTCTGCGTTTGTCGTAAGTTCGGATGAGGTGTCAACTATTATGCAGTCGGCGTTTGTCGCTTTCATTTTTCCCGTGTTTGTTACAGTCGCGTTTACAAGTTTTATTTCACCCTGCGTTATGTCCGCGTTGTTTATGTTTTCTCCCTGAAATTCTGTGGTGCCTATGCCGTTTATTTCGTTTTCGTTGCTGCCTCCGGTAAATATTATCCGCGAGCCTGCGGTGTCATTGATGATGCTTTCCGTCAGTATAAGATTATCCGCTTTAGTTTTTATTGTTCCATTGTTGTCCAGTGTTCCTTCTATGTCACCGCTGTTGTCTATCGTTCCGTTGTTGATTATCGCGCCTTTGATTGTTCCGTTGTTTGTGAGCTCTCTGCTGTTGTTTACTGTTATTTTATCCTGTATTATTGCGGCTTTGTTTTTTATGTTTCCGTCTATTTCGAGTTCTCCGTTGATGCCGCTGTATCCGGTTATGTTGTTGTTGTTTTCTGCTGCTGTCGTGTCGGCGAGTTTGAGTTTTCCCGCGTTTTGTACTGTTAAGTCAGTTATGTTAAGGTCTGCTATGTTTGTGACCAGTGTTCCGGCATCTGTTACGTTCAGCTCTTTTTGTGTTATTGTTCCGTTGTTCACAGAGTCTCCGTTGAGTATCAGGCTTCCTGCGCCGTTTATTTCTCCTTCGTTGTCCAGGGATGCTGTTATCGTGCCTTCATTTGTCAGATGTCCCGTGTCCGCGACAATGACTTTTTTGCTGCCAGATGCGCTGCCCGTATTGGTTATTGTTCCGTCGTATGTGAGGTTGCCGTTCAAAGCTGTGTCACCGTTGATTTTAGCAGAGACGGCACCGCCTATTATCTTTCCCCCGCCGTTTGCGATTGTTATGCCCTGCGCATAGTTTCCATCGGCAAGGGTGAGTTCAAAGCCGTTGTTCAGGGTAATCGCGTTTTCTGCGGTTCCGTACAATTCCGGCAGCGTCATCGCCTTGAGTATCCCGTTGTAGTAGGTTAAATTGAATCCGGCATCTTTGAAACTGAAGGTTTCCGTTCCCATTCGGTCGTAGTTTGTGCCGGTTATTTCTGAATGAAGGTACAAATCTGCATCTCCCGTGTAGGCGCCCGCTCCTCCGAGTGTCAGCGTATGTTCCGTGGCTGCGTCTTTCATGAGCATGTAGCCCGCCGCGGAAATAGGGTCTGCGTTTCCTACCGTTGCCGCAATTCTGTTTGTCGTGTCCGTGTACCAGCTTGATACACCGGCAGCGTCCAAAGCAAGTGTCCCGCCGCCTACTGTCGGCGCTGCAAGCGAAGTGTCTTTGTAGGTGAACTTCATCTGGCTCTGGCTGTCCGTTTCTGTTGTTATTGTTCCGGCAGAGGCAGCTTTTGCTCCGCCGCTGTACGCGCTCAGATAATATACGTTCGCGTCTATGTTCTGCAGCCACAATCCAGCGCGTGATTGTCTGTCGTAAAGTTTCGGGTCGTTGCCTTCTCTTATGTCTCCATCAGTAAATATTTGATAGTGATTACCAGGTCCACTGGATGTTTTTGTCCACCATCTTGTGGTAAATTTTCTCTCTGCATTTCCTCCCATGGCAACTGCCTCATCTCTTGTTAAAAGCCTTGTTTCTCCTTTTATTTTCACTTCATAGGAATCTGTAATCTTATTGGTATAACTATTAGCCCAGTTGTTCGCATTCGACCAGTTCATGGCTCCGGAGGTGGTTGTATTGGACATTAATATGCAATTATCCGTAATCCTAACCCAGTTAGTTCCGTTATACACAAGCCTGTTGGGATGTCCTGAGCTGTTGTTGGGGAACTGACTCCATGTAATAAACGGCGATGCCGCCGCCGGTGACACCGTTCCGAAGATAAAAGAAACAAGTATAAGGCATGCAGCTGTTTTTTTGAATTTCATCATTTTTCAGTCCTCGCAATTCATCGTAAAATCTGTTATAACCTGCTGTACTGTCATATTTGCAAATTATCTCTATACACAAGCGACGCATGGAAACTGCTTCCCACACGCTCGTATACTAAGCCTGTTTCGCCGAAACGTCAAGTATTTTTATGTTTTTTAGCCTAATATTCCGAACAAGTTGCAAATGACGGAAAGTTGGCAGTCGGTAGTTTCTATTCTCTACTTTCTACCTTAACGCTTGCCGTTTATTGCTCGCTTCGCTCGCGCTCACTCACGCTATACGCTATAGGCTATAAGCTATAAGCTTAAAAAACCAATGTATAATGCATAATGTATAATGCAAAATGAAATTCAAAAGATTTTTCTTTGCTTTTTGAACTTTGCACTTTTAACTTTGCACTTAGCTTTCAGCTTCCCGCTTATTGCTTACCGCGTTCTTTCCCCCGTCTTCCGTACTCCCGTGTTTCATACTCCCGTCTTCCGTACTCCCGTGTTTTTGTCTTTTCCCAGTATTTGCAATGTTTTATGGGGTTTCAGCCGAAACGGCATAAAAAAAATCCCGATTTTTTTTCGTGACAGGGTTGTTTTTTGGGCTCTGAAAAGCCCCCTTAAAGAGTAGAGAGGGTTGACGATTTTTCGTCGGGCATGGCTTTTCTGAAACAGTTGTATGACCTGCCGAGGTCTGCGTTTGCGGCTGTTTCTCGGCAGAGAAGCTGCGCCTTATATTTCTCTCACGCATTACGTGATGCGGCTCCAAACGGAGGTAAGCCCGTTGCTTTTCAGCTAAAGCTCTGTAACACTTCGGTAACGGCACGCTTAGCGGTCGGGTTTCAGGG
>JAGHTZ010000081.1 GCA_018065065.1 Candidatus Equadaptatus faecalis
TGCGGCTTCGGAGGAAAATGAACGGTGCTCCCAGTAAGAAGTAATCCGAAGTTTGATGAACACAGAACGAAGAACGTTGGAACTATTGAAACGCGCAATTATGCTTTTCTAAATTGTTCTTCGTTCGTCGTTCTAAGTTCGTCGTTTGTTTTAACGTACTCGCCCCGAAAGGGCTATGTTTGTTGTACCAAAATTCTGCCGGCGGCTGTCATTTGGCGGCTGCCGGCAAAAGTATTCAAAAAATGGGGGACTGAAATCAGTCCCCCGCTTTTGTATTCTCATACACTACGGCACGGAAAACATATAACTTTTTTAACAATCTATCGCAAAATAATTGTTTTTTCAGAAAAACAGGTTGCCATTCAATACAGTTTTGCCGTTTTTGTATATGTAGGGGCAGGAAACGTTTATATGCGTCCTGCTTGCGGGCGAACTCCTGAACGTTCGGGGACTTGCGGAAGTCTCAGACTGAAATTTCAAAATGTCAGTCAAACGAACGTTTAACTCCGCGGGGTCAGTCCGCCCCAATAAAAAATAAAAATCGCATTCGCGTTTGCGTAATCCCGTTTTCAGGGCTGCGACAAATCCGCACCTGTTCGAGGTACGACGATTGAAGCGCTGCAAAGCGTTAAACACATGCAGTAGTGGGCACCGCCCGGCTTCAAGTCCACACACGGCTCCCTCTCACAGCCTTGGGATTGTAACAAAAGCAACACAGTGCAACAAAGAAACAAACTTTCAGAAACGAACAAACGGCACACCGTCAAATTTCGGCGGCAAAGCCGTTTGTCCGCGTACCGAAATGCAAAAAACAGAAACCGCCGGAGACGCAACGATCTCCGGCGGTTTCTGTTAAACTTTACGCAAAAGAGATAACCCGTCAGCGACCAACAACGAACTGCCTGATTGAACTTTCAACCAAACTGTTCAACGAAATTTGCTCCGCCATTGCCGTTATCGCAGCCTGCTTGTGCAGTTCAGGAGAAATACGGACGTTAAAACTTCCCTTGTATGCTTTCTCAGGCGCTTTGTTCTGCGCCTCACACAACGACAAATAATCATCTACCGCAGAGTGAAAATCTTTAATCAGACCCTTTGCGTCCTTTCCCTCATACGAAATCAGCGCGCGAATACCCAGCACCTTGCCGAAAAAAACGGCATCTTCCTGTGAAAATTCCACACTGCCGACATACCCCTTATATTCCATGACGCTGCTCATATCAAACCCTCCTGCTCTAAAACATCTATCAGCTGTTTCACCTGATACATCAATAATTCCTTTCTCGGGTGCGGTTTATGCAGCAAAATCGGCGGATGCTGTTCGTTTACGAATATTACACGAGATCCGCTTGTCCTGCCCTTATTTGAACGCGCATAGCCAAAACAGCCAAGCAAAGTTTCCGCTTCCGCAAAAGTAAAATCCCTCGGCTTCTGCTTCAACCGCTCAACAAGTTTATCCTCCTGCCCCAAGATAATCACCACCTAACAACATTTATTATAAACGCTGTTTGCAAATTTGCAACCATAATTAGTTACTGCCATTTATACAAAAAACAAGCGGGGGGCTGAAATCAATCTCCCGCTTGTGTATTCTCATACGCTACGGCGCGAAATAGCTTACAAAAGATTTGCAAAAGCGCTGTAATAACCGAACCTATCTGCGGATAACCTCCGTTGCTTTTGTTTCTGTATCAGGATCCAAAATATTCAAACCTCCGCGTAAAAAACCGTGCATCTGATTGTTGTAAAACGTTGAACCAATTTTATTCGTATAACTGATTCCGTTTGTCATTTGAATGGCGAATGTGTATTATAACATTATTTTGTCAGCACGATTATGTTTTTTTTGCCTTCGTGGTCGATAGTGAAAGTTAGAGATTTGCTGTTACCCCATTTGTTGCTGATGTAGGTTTCAAGTGATTTCGTGTCCATGTTTTCAACGGATATTCCGTCTATTTCAACTATTAAATCACCTGGGAAAATTTTATCTTGTGCGGCACTTGCCGCAACTATTTCTGCCACTTTATTGTTTTCGGCAAGTCTTATGCCAAGCGCTTTTTCGCGTTCGTTGCCTGAACCTGGAAGTTGGTTAACTGCTTCATTTTTTATGATATTTTTGGGTGTGCCGTCAAGTACAGATTTCACTTCGTTAATTATCGGTATGAGGTGGTCTATTGACCTACGGCGATATGCGCCGTTGTCTCCTTCTTCTTCGGTGAAAGTCATTTTGACGTTACCGTCTCTTGCAATTGTGTTGCACCTCACAAAGCATTTTCTGCTAGCTACCCAAAATCCGTCGCCAAAGGCTTTTGTCATGACTATCCGGTAGTCAGATACATCATCAAGGTTAAAGTTTTTTCCTGTGAACACTTCAATGACTGCATCCTGTACCTGTTTGAGGCTCACATTGTTAACGGTAACGGTGTACATGGATTCGGCGTGTGCTGGCAGTGTGAAGCACAGTATTATCAGCGCTGACCTGATTAGTTTTTTCGTTGTTCTTGTTAAACTTGTTGATTTCATTCTGCTACCTCCCTGCGCCTATTTTAGGACATTTTCTATCCTTACACCCTTTAATTATACCATATATCTGCCCGTATGCACCTGTTTCATGTCTATATAAAAAATTTATTTTTTATTTTTTATTCGCCAAAACTGTAATCAATTCCCCGATTTTAAATTTTCATACGCTATAAAGTACAAGACAAATACACCTATAGACCTTTGATTCGATTCCAATAACTTCGGCTCAAATTCATTGCAGAATACCCTTCTCAAAATACACCACTCTCATATACGATTTTTGCCGTAAAATATTCTACCCGCCTCTAAATTTTTACGATAACTACAAGTCAGGGAGTACAGGGCATCTGGATGAATACAACGTTTTGCATCACTACATTGTTCATATCTTCCACAACAACCAAATGTAGCACCTGATTCAGTAAGAACTTCCGCGGCTATTTTACAAAACTCATTTGATAAGGATACTACAGCATCCATATTAGGAAGTTCAATTCTACTCATTTTATCAGTCGTATGCTGAATATTGTAATTATTAAAGTGCGTGTCATATTTTGATTTATATTCAAGCAACACATCATTTTTACGTTGTGTAATCTTTACTGCAATCAAACTTTTAGCCTTTACAGCCATATAACCTTTATTTTCTACTGCACATATGGCATCTGAAAGTAAACTGCCATTTAATTGTTGCGCAATCGTGCTTTTCAACAAATCAATGCCGCTAATGTTTTCTTCAAACTGTAAAGTCATCTGTTCCATGTTGTTTACGCTCCAATATTTCAAAAAAGGTATCTTCCATATACACAGATGTCCCATTGTTGCGAGCATCTTCAATTTTTTCATCATTTCGACTGTTGCTTCCACACAGCCCAACAATTAAAAAATCAGTAGGTGGTTTTTTCCTTATACTTTTTTCACAGACCAACGAGAATCCATATTGGTCTATACGTTTTTTTATATCCTCTTTCCTTCCTCCTGCAAAATTACCAGTTAAATAATAAGTTTTACCCTGAAGATCTGGGTTCATATTTGACGATAAGCATTTTTCCACAGTTTCTGATATTTGCGGTGTTTTTTCTACAGACGATGAACGTTTTAAAACATCATTTTCTTTAGTAACGTTATGTATGTTATTATTCGTATTTGAATGTTGTAACTTGCAATGCATCGATTTAAGAGATGTAATGTCCATGTCCAGCTTTTGTAATCTATTTATCAGAGCTTGGTATATTTTATGTGCATCTTCCGCATCTGGTTCGGCTCTATGCATTTCTTTTTCTCTAATCCCGAAAAATCTACCTAATGTTTCTACCGTATGATTTTCGACATCATCAGGCTTACGTAAGATTGCTTGTGCTAATTCACACGTATTAAAATAGCATGGATTAAATTCTATGCCAATGGCTTCTGCCGCTTTTCTTATTTTAGGAATATCAAACAAATTTTGGCCGCTATGCTCTAAAATATAATATCCCTTAACGAAATCTATAAACTTTGGAAGAAATTCCTCTATACAAGGCGCATCTTGAAGTTCTGAATTGCCAATTCTGTTTATTTTGAATGGTGTGCTAGATCTATCTATATCTGTCTTCGGCTTAATCAGACTAGATAAACGCCCAATCTCTGCACCATTGTGGACTTTTATTGCGGCAATTTCAATAATCTCACCTTTTTGGTTAGTTTCAATATCAATCGCACAATAATCAGTATGTATATCATAAAACGTAACGTTCGTTATGCTATTATTAGAAACCATATTCTCAACACCTCGCATATCTATAGAGATTTTGCTGCATCTATCAATAACATTCTTTTAGGTTAGCTAAAGATTTTTTCTCCGTCCGACTAGACAATCTCTTTCAACACTACCATTACAAACTTCTTCGCCCTACGCTATATATTCTCTCACAATTCCCCGATTTTGTCTCGTCATTTTACAAATTGCAAAAAAAACCAGGCTGAAATTTGTTCAGCCCGTTGGGATTATTTCAGTTTTCCAGTTGTTTCAATTACGTTTGTGATAAGTTCTTTGAAGTCTGCTGCGTTCTGTTGTGTCAGTACAGCTTTGCCCGTGCGTTTTTCAAGTGCCTGACGCGCTATTCCCGCAACTTCCCCTCCCTGTTGCGCAGCTTTTACGCTTTCTTCAAAGTTTTCAGGCTTTTCCGCCGCCGAGATGTCTTTTGTGGAGGTTTCGGCAAGCAGATTGAGTATCAGTTCTGTCGTTGTCATGTTGTCGCGCAGGTTTTCTTTTTTCAGTCCTTTGAAGTTTTTGTACTGCCTCGTTGTCATTCCCGACCACGCTTTGCTGATTTCGTCCGTAAGTATCGCGTATTCTGCTCCCTGTTTTATGCCTCTTTCGCGCCATTCCGCGGTAAGCTCGTTGCGGACTCGTATCGCAAGCACGCGTTGGTGTATCCAGTCTTCGCTGTATCCTTTTTTGAGATATGTTTCAAGCGCTCTGTCTATTGCAATTTCAGGGTCTATTGTTTCGTCTATTCTTTCTTTGCCGACCTCTGCAAGCCATAATTTGAACGGTTCTGCTTTTTTTGAGGGTATTGACTGAATAATACGCAAAAGCTGTTTGGTGTCCGCAACGTCTGTAAGGCGCATTTTTCCGTCAGGTGCCATCATTTTGAAAGCGTGACAATTTGTCACGGTTTCATTTCCTTCCCGTTTTAGACGTTGTTTAAGTTTTCTCCAGTATGCCGCGGAATCTGCGCTTTCTGTTAGCACGCTGACCACGTCAACTATGGAGAAGTACCATTCTTCTTTGTTTTCGTCCCATGCAGTTCTGATTTTTCTGTTTTCAAAAAGCTGTACCGTGTTTTTCGTCATTGCAGTATCTCCTTTGCAGTTCGGCTGCTTCGTTTCTTTCGTTTATATTATCGCAGTTCAAGCAAAAAATGTCATTTTGAAAATGACATTTTTTGAAAATTTTGTGGTATGCTGCCCAGCCCCAGCACAAAAAAACGGGCTGAAATTGTCATTCAGCCCGTTGGATTTTATTGGGTAATTTCAGCCGGTGGCATTTTGCCGCCAACTCATTATTTGTCATGCGCTTTCAAATTACAGTCTGATTGAGTGCCATTCGTCGCCTTTGAAGCGGCGGATAAAGCAGACGCTGCGGAATATCCAGTCAAGCTGCATTGCAATCCATACGCCTATGACTCCCATGCCAAACCAGCGCGCAAGCACGTAGCTGCCTCCGACTCTCGCAAGCCACATGGAAACTGAGGATATTATCAGGCAGTATTTGACGTCGTTTGCGGAACGGAGCGCGTTCGGCAGTACAAAGGAGGGCGTGTAGGTGAAGAATGTGCCTATGCCGTGTATCGCCGTTATTATCAATGCGAGTTTGTTTGCTTCGGCGGAGACGTTGTATATTTTAAGCACCGGCCAGCTCAGCGCAAAGACAAGCAGCGTGGCAAGGCTGCAGTACACCGTGCTCATTTTCATCAGCCGTTTCGTGTAGAAACGCACCTGCTCAATGTCAGCCGCGCCTGCACAGCGCGAAACAACCGTTACCATTGCGAGGCTGAGCGCTATTCCGGGCAGCACCTGATACAGTCCGAAGTTGTTGCCTATCGCGTTTGCGGCTATGGATGCCGTTCCGAATTCCGCGACGAGCGAGAGCAGGATAATTTTGCCGAAGTTGAACATAAAGCTTTCAAAACCGTTCGGCACCCCTATGTAAAGAATGTTGTAGAGCATTTTTCTTTCTATTACGAAGCGGAACGGCAGAGAGATGTGCAGCGTTCTGTGCTGTCTGAGCAGGTAACGCAGGCATATAACGGCGCCTGCCATGCGTGAAACGAGCGTCGGAATCGCAACTCCGGCTGTTCCCATTTTAAAGCCGTAGACAAGCAGCGCATTGCCGAAGAGGTTTATGACGTTCATTACTACCGAAATCCTGAGCGACAGTTTCGAGTCGCTCTGGGCGCGGAAAACGGCAAATGCCGTGAGGAAGCAGGTCATAAAGGGTACCGATGCGGAGGTTATAAGCAGGTACACGTCCGCCGACGAGCGGACGGCAGGCGTTATTTTTCCGAAGACGGAGTCAAGCAGGAAACTTCGCGAGGCGTACAGGAAGAGCGTAACCGCAAGCCCTGCCAAAGCTGTGACGATAAGCAGCTGGTTGACCGAGCGGCAGGCTTTCTGTTTGTTGTCCATGCCGAGATACTGACCGGCGACAACCGCCCCGCCCGCCGCCAAAGCGGCAAACATCTGCTGAATAAGTATAAATATGCTGTCTACAAGCGAAACGCCCGAAACCGCCGCTTCACCGGCATAGGAGACCATGATGGAGTCCAGCATGCCTACGGTTACGCCGAGCAGCTGTTCTAAAATAAGCGGAATGACAAGATTCCGTATGTCACGTTTTGAAAAAAGGTAGCCCTGCGGGATTGAGTCTTCCAAAAACAGCGTCATCTGTGCCACTCCCCCCTTCGTCTGTTTTTCTCAATGTCTGCATTATAGTCCAAAAACTTTGCCGCGAAATCGTATTTTTTACTTATTTTTTGGGAAAATTCTGCCTCCGCGTTTGAAAATTTTACCGAAATGGGTTAATATATCATTGTACGGACTGTTGCCATCCGCGCCGCACAGCGTGTCCGCAAAACCAGAACAGCCAGGGTGAAATTATGTCAGATACCGAAACATCAGAAATCAAGTTCTCCGCCGGCGAAATCGTTTTATACCGCCGTTACGGAGTGTGCAGAGTCAGTTCCACAGAAGAACGGACTTTCGGGGATTCGCAGAAGCTTTACTATACGCTTGAACCTGTTTTCGTTGCCAAGACAACAAAGTTTTACGTCCCTGCAGACGCAGACGGTCTGGATCTGCTGATACGCAGGATTTTTGACGAAAAACAGCTCACAGCTGCCGTGAACTGCGCAAAAGATGAACCGCTGCAGTGGATAGACAGCGCCAAGGAGCGGCTTGCCAGCTTTGAAGAGCTGATGAAGACAGGCACTCTTGCCGATATGGTGCGTCTTGCACGGGCGCTCAGGGAACATAAGCTGCGTCAGAAAAAATTGGGCAGACACTTTATTGACTGTGACAGAAGAATTCTTGCCGCGGCTGAGAAGCTTGCTTCCGACGAACTGGTTTATGTTCTCGGAATAGACAGGGACGAAGCGTTTGACAGGATATACGATTAGAAAAAAGACAGCAAAATATCCCCCGTTTCGGGGGATATTTTTATTTTAGGGCAGTTTTATTCCGTTATATTTCCAAATATTTTGATTATATCCTGTGTTTTTAGCAGTCTGCCGGCAGAAACAAGTTTTTCGTTGATTACAAGCCCCGGCATTGACATTGCACCGTAGCCGACTATCTTTTTCATGTCTGTTTCAAAGCCGGGCTGAATTTCAAGTCCGAGGGCTGAAACTGCTTCTTTCACGCGTTCAAGCAGCGTGTGGCAGTTTGTGCAGCCGTCAGCACCGAGTACGGTGATGCTTTTAATTTTTCCCGACACCGCCTCGGATACCGTTTCCGCTGCTTTTTCGCATGAACAGCAGCACGACGGCTCATTTTTCTTTCCAAGTTTAAATCCGAACATATCAGTCACTCCTTTTGTATGAATTTATAGTTCTGTCTTTTTCAAAGCGTTAGCATAAAGAGGGTATGAACTTTGCAAATAAAAACAAACCTTCTTTTCCGGCCTTTACTTCATGTGGTACCTTTTCAGGCATTATAGAAATCACTCCCATTTCATACTTAATTTCCACACCATTGTTTATACAAATCCCATCTCCAGCAATAACTTCATGTGTCTCAAGCTGTGTCTCATGAGTATGGTTGTCAATTGCCTTGCCTGGTGCAATTCTTACAAGGTGATAACTAAATTTTCCATTGGTATCCTTAGCTGTAACAATATGCTTAAGTTCAACACCTTCGAATGTGGGATGCTTTGACCAATTAATATGATCAAAAGCTGCTTCACCCCCAACAAGTACCAATCTTCCTTTGTTAAATGCCTCAAACACTTCACTACTCATAATATTGTCCTCCCTTTATTTGAGTGTAGACCAACTTTACGATGGTTCTAATTATTTGCCTTGGATATAATTGCGGAATTAATATATTCTTTAGGAGAAATTCCTACTTGTCTCTTAAACACTCGGCAGAGATGGCTTTGATCGTAAAATCCAAGTGCCGTTGCAACATCAACTACTTTCATTCCGTAAAGTAATAATTCTTGCGCTTTTCTAATTCGGCACTGTAACTGAAATTTATGCGGAGTCAAGCCATTTTCTTCTGAAAATTTTCTAATCATATGATACTTGCTTATATGAACTTTTTCAGACATTTGTGCAATATTTATGTCAACTTCTGGATTTCCAATAATATGCTTTCTTATTATGTCCAAATCTCTTTCAATATCATCCTCTCGAGGAACACAAATGCTTATCATAGAATATCTATCTGAAATAGGTTCTATAGAATGAGGTAAATTCAGTGCTACAGAAAACACTTCACCTTCACAACAAATAAAATCTTCATGGTCAATAATAATCTTTACTGTTCCTTTTGTGACAATACCTAGTATGTAATGTCCGGTATGTGTATGTTCTGGATATGAAATGTTTACCTCTTCAAAACTTACTGTTTCCATTGTTGTCGATATATCTTTTATGAATTCTAGTTTATTCATTTATGTTTCCCTTACTTGTAAAATTGGATTTGTCAAAAAAAGTGCAGTTAAAATGCGAGGTAAAGCATGTATATTCCGGTTATCAAAATTGCAAAACCGGCAGCACAGTTGAACAGCTTTGAAAACGTTTTGTAACGGCTGCTTGCGCTGAGCTTCTGTGCAAAACCGAGCGAGGTGCCTGCAAGCACCGCCAGAAAGCCGTGTCCCAGCGCGTAAAACAGCATAAGCACCGTTCCGCGCACAATACTGCCTTCCGCCGCAATTACCGACAAAAGCGCTATCAGCACTGGCGTAGAGCAGGGTGAGGAGAATATTCCGGCAAGAATTCCGGCGGCAAACGCCCCCGCACAGCCCGTCAGCCTGCTTTTTGAAACCAGGTTGAGCGAGGGGATAAAATTTGCAATTCCCCAGATCTGAAACGCCATCGCAAACATGAGCAGCGCAAGAAATATCAGCCAGCCGCGCGAATAAATGCCGA
This sequence comes from Candidatus Equadaptatus faecalis, assembly GCA_018065065.1. Lineage (NCBI taxonomy): Bacteria > Thermotogati > Synergistota > Synergistia > Synergistales > Synergistaceae > Candidatus Equadaptatus > Candidatus Equadaptatus faecalis. Next base: position 9,660 of record JAGHTZ010000081.1, read on the forward strand.
GCAGTTTTCCGGCAGACACGGCTATTAACGCCATAATGACAAAGGAAACGGCGCTTCCGAGCGCGAAAACGAGCGAAAGCAGCAGTGCTTTTCTGCCGTTTCTTTCCGCAGTGCCGCCGACGTACGCGATTATAAGCGGAATTGAGGGCAGCGAGCACGGCATAAGCGAGGCAAGCACCCCGGCAAAAAGCGCCGAGACCGGAGCAAGCCACGCATTTGCCGAAACAGTTTCCGCAAGCCGTTCAAGCAGGGCTTCCATTATTTCACGCCAAGCTCCTTAAGAATTTCATCAAAGTCCGCTTCGGAAAGTCCTCCCTGGTGCGCGGTAAGCGCATGCTTTCCGTCTTTGCCTTCGTACATGAGAAATTTGAATTTCTTTGCCAGTTTTTCGGACGGTACAAAGGGCTTTCCTTCCGCAGTGAAGAAGAACTGCGTGGGTATGACCTGAAGCGGCATATCGCCCGCCGCTTTGCGGTGTTTCCAGACATCGGCAAATTTGATGAACGCCCTGCCTTTGTATTTTGCGTTCGTTTTCTCAAGCGCAGGGTACATTTTTCTGCAGGGTCCGCAGCCTTCAGAGCCGTAATCGGCAATAACGGGCAGTCCCGTTTTCAGCAGTTTTTCAAAGTTCAGCGCTTCTTTCGTTTCAAGCGAGAAATCGTAAGCCGGTTTCTCTGCCGCAAAGATGCTTCCGCAGAAATATCCGGCCATAAGCGCAGTTAAAATTATCGCGTAAAACGTTTTCTTCATTCTCTCATCTCCTATAAAAGTTTTTGAACAGCGTTGAAAATGTATCCGGAGGCAATAATTCCGATTGTGCATATCGCAACGAAAACAGCCAGCAGCTTGGGCTTTACAGCCTTGCGCAGCATAATGAGCGAAGGCAGGGAAAGCGTCGTAACCGCCATCATAAAGGAAAGCACAACACCGAGCAATGCCCCTTTGGCAAGCAGGGCTTCGGCAATCGGAATTGTGCCGAATACGTCGGCATACATCGGAATACCGACAAGCGCCGCCAGAATTACGCCGAACGGATTTCTGCTGCCGAGAAGCCGTACTACAAATTCTTCCGGAATCCAGTTGTGGATAAAGGCGCCGATCGCAACCCCCGCCAGAACGTACGGCAAAAGTCTTTTTGCCGTTGCGGACGTCTGCTCCGCGGCGAAATCAAGCCTGTCCGAAAAACGCAGCTCTGCCTGAGCAGTTTCAAAGATTTTTGCGTTGCGTATGCAGTCCTCCACTTCGTTTTCAAGCTTCAGAAATCCCATAAGGGCACCTCCGCAGACTGCGATGACAAGCCCTGAAAGCACGTACAGAAGCGAGATTTTCCAGCCGAAAACCGAGGCAAGCAGAACCAGCGAGCCCAAATCAACCATCGGCGAAGAAATCAGGAACGAAAAGGTGACGGACAACGGCAGTCCGGCGCTTGTAAAGCCTATGAAAATCGGGATGGACGAGCAGGAGCAGAACGGCGTAACCGTGCCGAGCAGAGCCGCGCAGAGGCTTGCCGTAAAACCGCCGAAACGGCTTAATATCCGTCTGCTTCTTTCAGGCGGAAAATAGCTCTGTATGAGCGAGATAACGAAAATCAGCGTGCAGAGAAGAAGCAGAATTTTTATGCTGTCGTAAACAAAAAAGCGCAGACTGCCGCCAAGCCGTCCGCTTACGTCAATCCCGCAGACGGCAAGCAGACGCGCGGCAAGCGCGTCCAGCCACTCCATTTTAAGCAGCTGATTTTGGATAAAAAGCCACATATTTATTCCCCCTCAAACGTATCGAGTATTGCGCGCGCCGCTTCAAATCCTTCGCGCGCCAGCGAATAGTGCATCCATTTGCCCTTCTTGCATCCGTTCACAACACCTGAATCGCAAAGGATTTTCATGTGGTGCGAAAGCGTAGGCTGAGATATCTGAAGCTCTTCAAGCAGTTTGCAGGCGCACTTTTCGCCGTCTGTCAGCTGCCGTAAAATTTTTACCCTGTTTTCGTCACAGAAAGCCTTGAATACCTCTGCCATCCTTTTGTCGTCTGTCATCTCTTTCAGTCCTTTCAAATTATCGTATGGTTTATTATATTGATATATTGCCATTTGTCAATATATTATTTTACTGATCTTTCTCTCTGTCTTTTATCTTATAAGCTATAATTGAACACGGAAAACCGGAGGCGGTTTAAATGAAAATCATAAGACGCTTTGCCGCGGCACTCATATTACTTATTATTCTATGCACAGCTGCTTTCAGCGGCGAAAAAAGCAAAGATATTGTTATACTGTACACAAACGACGTTCACAGCGCCGTTGACACCAACATAGGCTATGCCGGAATTACGGCAATGAAAAAAGAGCTCAGGGAGCAGAACAAGTACGTCCTTCTCGTGGACAGCGGCGACATCATACAGGGCGATCCTCTCTGCACCCTTTCAAAAGGCACGGACATTGTCGATATATTCAATCGTGCAGGTTACGATTACATGACGCTCGGCAATCATGAATTTGACTACGGACTCGAACAGCTTTCAAATTTTCTGGACAGGCTGAACGTGCAGTGCCTAAACTGCAACATAACGTACTCCGGAACAAAAACAAACGCGCTGGCAAAAACAAAGCCGTACGCAATAAAACAGCTCGGCGGCAAAAAGCTTGCCTTTATCGGCGTTACGACGCCGGATACGTACACTTCAACAAGACCCGTTTTCTTCAAAGAAAACGGCAAAACCGTCTACAGCTTCTTCGGCGGAAGACGCGCGTCGGTCGAAGGGCTTGCAAAAACCGTTCAGGAATACGTCAACGAATGCCGGCGGAAGGGCGCGGATTACGTTATAGTGCTTTCCCATCTCGGCGACAGCGAAAGCAAATTCAACTCACGCCTGCTGATTCGGAACAGTTACGGCATAGACGTTGTGCTTGACGGACACGACCACCACGTTATTCCGCATGAAATCTGCAAAAACAGGGACAACAAAGACGTGCTGCTGACCTCGACAGGAACACGTTTTGCAAACGCCGGAAAACTCACGTTAACGCCGGAAGGAAAATTCAGTTCGGAGCTTGTCAGCAGTTACGCAGGCAAAGACAGTGGCGTTGCTGGTTATATCGCCGCGCTGCGCAAAAAGCTGGAAGAACGTCTTTCAAAAAAGATCGGACATACTGCCTTTGAACTTTCCGACAAAGACGACGGCGGAATAAGACTTGTAAGAAACCGCGAAACAGGGCTCGGCAATCTCTGCGCCGACGCTCTGAGAGCCGCCGGCAACACGGACATGGCAGTTGTGAACGGCGGAGGCATACGAAATCCAATTCCCGCCGGAGACGTAACGCTCAATACGTTGTTTCGCGTTTTTCCGTTTGACGGCCGAGTCTGCGCGGTAAAAATCAGCGGAAAAACCCTGCTTGACGTGCTTGAGTTTTCCTGCAGCCAAATGAAAAAGGAATACAAAAAAGACGGCAGTGCTGCCGGTGAATTCGGCGGCTTTCTGAGCGTTTCGGGAGTCAGTTTTTGCGTTGACCTTTCTGTTCCATCACCTGTTATCGCAGACGAGGACAGAACTTTCAGGGAAATATCGGGCAAAAGACGCGTGTACAACGTATGGCTCACAGACAAAAGCGGCAGAAAAATCAGAAAACTGGACGAAAACGGCGAATACAGCATGGCTGGCACCGACTATCTGCTGTCAGGCGGAGGAAACGGCTACTCAATGCTTGCAAACTGCACACCTCTCCCCTGTGAGATCATGAGCGACTGCGATGCTTTGAAAAAATACATGACAGAAACTCTCGGCGGCGAAATTCCTAAACGCTATAAGACTCCCGAAGACAGAATTAAGATAACGTACGGCAGGGAATAAATCTCAGACGTACTGTTATACCGAAAATACAGAATTTTTTACACGCCGCCTATGCGGCGCTTTTTATTTCCCCCAAAAAAAGAACAGGCAATTCTGCGCTGCAAAAACAGGTAAAAATACTGAGGTGCAAAAATAAAAACTTTGTACAATTGTTCACAGACAGAGAGAAAGTTACCAGCATCTCTCCTTGACATATATCCCCCTTAATGGACAGACAGCGGCTTGCACCGCTGTCTGTTTTGTCTTATATTAAATGTTCCGTATAAATAATTTGGGCAGTTTTGTATACTATTAATTCTTTAATAGCTGTAATATTGCTTTTGTTTGCACCTCTATGCCGAGAGGTATGCAGCTTTCATTTGCGTTAAATTTTGCGTTGTGTATCGGGGCATTGTATTTCCCTTCATACCCGCATCCAAGATGCCAGAAACAGCTCGGCCTTGCCTGAGCGAAGTAGGCAAAATCTTCTGTGCCTAGGCTCGGAGTCTTTTCCTGCGTAACCTTGTCTGCTCCGAATACCTCTTTGGCAGCGCCGTGCACCACACTGACAACCGTATCGTCATTTGTAAGCGCCGTGTAGCTCGGGCGCAGTTCAAGCTCGGCTTCCCCGCCGTATGCCTGCGCAACACCTTCCGCAACTGCTTTGACACGCTCACGCAGTCTCATTCTCGTTTCTTCAGAAAGCGAGCGAAGTATTCCAACAAGCTCAGCTTCTGCCGGAATGACGTTGCCTGCGGTTCCGGCGGTAAATTTGCCTACCGTTACCACCCCTGCCTCGTAAGGCGCAAGGTTTCTGCTGGAAATGCTCTGCAGCGCCGTAACAATCTGCGAGGCCAGAACTATCGTATCCACCCCGCTGTCAGGGTGTGCTCCGTGGCAGCCTTTCCCACGTACGCGAAGTGTAAATTCGTCAGACGCCGCCATCATCTGTCCGTATTTAAAGCCGGCTTCACCGGCAAGATATCCGGGCTCAACATGCAGCCCTACAATCTGTTTCACGTACGGGTTTTCAAGCACACCTGCTTTTATCATTCTGTCAGCTCCGCCTGTCGTCTCTTCCGCAGGCTGGAAGAAGAATTTGACTGTTCCGCCGAGTTCGTTTTCGTGCTGTTTCAGGAGCATGGCTATACCAAGTACAATTGACGCGTGCATATCGTGCCCGCAGGCATGCATGCAGCCTTTGTTTTCCGATGCAAAATCCACCCCGCTGTCCTCCGTTACCGGCAGCGCGTCTATGTCAGCGCGTACACCGACACAGGGTTCGCCGCCTGTACCCACCTGTGCGCAGACTGCGGTGCCGTCAAGCAAAACGTCATATTTGACGCCGTATTTGTCAAGCTGCTTCGTAATGCGCAGAACCGTTTCCTGTTCGCTTCCGCTCTGCGACGGATGACGGTGCACGTCTCTGCGGAAAGCAATAATTTCAGGCAAAAGTTTCTGTATTTCTTCTCTCATTTTTAACAACTCCCTGTTTAGCAGCCGACCATTGTCTGCCGGCCGTCAGCTTTAATTCTTTTTATTTTTCCGGCTAATTGCTGACGGCGTACAGCCAAAAGCTGCATGTCTATTCGTCCAGCATAAGCTCTTCCGGATGCTCCGAAAGTTTTTCTATTCTTTCCCTTTCTATTTCGCTGATGGTTTTCTTAGGAACACTCATGTTTTCGGGCATTGTACCGCCAACCTTTTCTATCGCAGCGCGCACCTCTTTGCCGACAATATAATGTATCTCGTTCGCCAGCTGCAAATCCGACACGTTTTCCTTTTTCAGCTTCTCTTCCGTCTGCGTTATGCGGAAAAGATTTGCCGCAAGCTCGGCGCTTTCCATGAAATCAAGGATTTTTTCGTCCTCTTTCAGTCCTTTTTTCTCATGTATCTGGTCAACGGTCATGCCGCCGTAAAGCCCCATGTATCCTGAGTTCTGGAATATTTTGTAGTCGTCTCCGGAAAGAACTCCCGCCTTGTGTGCGGCTTCCGCAAGCATCCTGTTCCAGACGCGTATATCGCCGCGCACTGCGAGCCTCTTTTTGTCCTCGTCCAGCTGGTTAAAGATTTCGGCAACCTCCGTGCGGCGCGTCTGAATGGCAAAATAGGTCTGTCCGCAGGCAATAACTTCCTTTTTCGGGTCGCCGTTCTGGACGATAAGATAACAGGCGTAGCGAGACAGCTCGTAATCGTTGATTTCCTTAGTTGCCACGCCGGTTTTTACAATTTTGTTGACCTCAACAAAATTGTCGGAAAGCGGGCTTTTGCTGTTTATGCAGGCTATCATGGCACGGTCAATAACCTTGGAAAAATTGCGCCATTCCTTATATTCAAGCGCTGCGGAAAGCTCGCGCGCCGACCAGAATTCGCTCCCGTCTTCCCTTGTATGTTTTATTCCGTCAAAGGTGACGTATTCTTTTGCCTGAAGATTTGCCATAAACACACCCCCGAATCTTTTCACGGACATTATACAACATATCGGGGCAGGAAAAACAGCAGGATATTCAATGCAAAAGCAGAGGCAAAATGCAAAACAGTTTTTTCTCCAATATATACATTTCATTGGATCTATAATCATTTGGGCAGTTTATATATAGCAATATTATATATTATATAATATTTACATAAACATTGCCCCTCATTTGCAACACTCGTTTTCGTCTGCGGAACAAATCGCTGTGCGGCGCATCGCGCGCACGTTTATTCATTATATGCCCGCAAATCAAGAAACAGCACTGTTTCCAGCGGTTTGCGCATTATCATCCCCGTCCGCGTTTCTTTGTATATTGTTAATTGGGCAGTTTTATATATGTAACAACATACATAAAACTTGATGTTTGTATATTTTATGTTTGCTTCAAAAACACGTGGATTTTCTTCCGGCTCCTGATTTGAAAACCCTACAAGTCCCCCTTTTCTTCACGCTCTCTTTTCGCAAAAAACGCTAAAACGTTAATTTTTCCGTTAAATTCAGCATTTTTCCTGTTTTGTGGTAGAATTTACTGTGTCTGTATACTATAGATAAGGAGGGGCTTCCATGAACATGCCGAAGTTGCTGTCAACGCGCACCGCTGCTGTGTTTGTGCTTGTTCTGGCAGTCTGCTCAGCCTCAGTTTTTGCCCTGTCCAAAGTTAATTTTCTTGAAAAAACTGCCATGAACTATGCCAAGCCTATGCTTGAAAAAAAACTCAACGCAGATATGGCGTCTTCTCCGTTCTCCGGCAACCCCGTTACCGGTTTCCGCGCTGCAGACGTAGTACTGAGCCGCAGCGGCGAAGAGCTTGTAACCATAAAGAACCTTAAAATCACTCTTTCTGTCAGCGATTCAATATACAAACACACGCCGAAACTGAAGCTTGAAGCAAGCGGCATACAGACCAGCGTTGACAAATTCAACAGGCTTATACCGCATAGTGATTCTCCGGAACCAAGCAGCATAATCATCAGCGAAGCCGTTATTAACGACTCCAGGCTTGATACCGAATTCGGCGTGCTGCAGTTTGACAACAGTTCAGTCCGCATAGGAAACAGTCAGACGTATAGTCTGGATATTAACGCAAAAATAGAAGATATTGCTGTATTTTCCCTGAAAGGCGGCGTCGAAAAACGCAAAGGAAACTGGACTGCAGATTCTCTCAAACTGAGACTGGACGACGGCTCCGCCTTTGTTGACGGCGCAGTTTATCCTGTTCCAGATGCAAAAATTTCAGCGGAAAAGCTTAATCTGAGCAAAATTGCCGCTGTATTTCCCGAAGTGCGCCGTTTCGGCGTCCGCGGAATTCTGACTTCCGACCTTACGTTCAAGGGCACAGGCAGACAGCTCGAAACTGCAGGCAGTATGTCGCTGACAAACGCTCTGATACACGGCATTCCTCTTGAAGCGCTTACTGCACGCTGGACGTACGGGAATGAAATGCTTGACGCAGTTTTCAACGAAGAAAAGCTTGCAAATTCAGCTCTGACCGGAATGCTTAAATTTGACGGCAGGAAAGGAAAACAGTCTCTTGAGGCAGACCTTTTCACACAAAAGCTGCACCTCGCTACGCTGACGGAACAGTTTAAAGACCAGCTTGGCGGCATAAAAACGCTGCCGCAGGGAACAATTTCGGGAGCCAAAGTAAAACTCAAAGGACCTCTTACGGCACTCACGGGCAGCATTGAACTGCTGCCGTCCGACATAAATTACGGCGGGTTTGCTTTTAAAAACCTGAAAGGCTCTGCCGTATTTGACGGAAAAGCTCGCGGCAAAGTCGACTTTTCAACTCTGCACAACGGCAGGCCGCTGACGCTGACTGGAGTCCTCGCTTTTGCGGACAACGTCCAGAACGATCTCAAATTTTCTACCGCCGGCTTCCGTCTGGAAGAATTGTACAACATCATTCCCGCTTTGAAAAAAGCGAACGTCAAAGGCACTGTTTCCACAGACGCCTCTTTGACAGGCACCATCAGCAAGCTGAAACTCAACGCAAAGCTTTCCTCGGAACGGCTTACCGCTGACAAGCTTGGCACAATCTCCGCTGTAAGGCTGGACGGAAACTATCTTCCAGGCAGCGGAAACTTTGAACTGAGCAGTTTTTCTGCCGTCTGGAACGGGGCAAAACTGAACACTTCAGGCACACTGGACAACACTAAACAGAAACCCGTGCTGAATTTTTCCGGCCGTATCAGCGATTTTCAGACAGAACGCTTCTATCCGCTGCTCAGCTTCATGGACAACATCAACCTGAAAACAAGCTTAAACGCAGACTTCAAAGCAGGCGGTTCTCTTTCCGACATTCAGGCGGACGCGCGGCTGACATCCGGTGCCGGTACTCTCATGAAAGGGCTTGAGCTGCATTCTGCCTCAGCAGAACTGCATTACAAAGACAATAAAATCATCGTTGACCCTCTTACGCTGGTCACTTCGTGCGGCATTCTGAAGTCACGCGCAGAGTCAATTGTCAAAGGCGGTACTAACTGGAGCTGGGAGGCTGACGTCGACCGTCTGAGAATGCGCGTTATAAACGGGCTTTTCGGCATGCATGAAGACATTAAAGGAATTATGTCAGGCAAAATAAAGCTTTACAGCATAGGCCAGGGGATGCACTGGACAGGAGATTTTAAAGATTCGGCATTCCTCTGGAGAACGTTCCGCTTCGACTCATTTACAGGAACCGCAAACGGCACCAAAGACCTCGTCAATCTGGATGACATAAAGTTTGAAATATGCGGCGGCAAAGGTATCGCAAAGGGTCAGGTTACCATAGGCAAAACGCTTTCCACATCTATGCTCGACGTAAATCTGAAAACTGACGGAATAAACATTTACGAAGTCACCCGCAGACACCTGCCGAAAGTACATAATATCCAGGGCCTTGTAGCCGGCAGCTGCAAAGTGACAGGAAGCATTGCGGAGCCTGTCTTCAAAGGTGTTGTCAAGCTTTCGCCGCTGCGCGTCAGCACAGCTTACATTCCGGAACTGACGGCAGCCGGTGAAGGCAGTCTGTCGCATATTTTCTGTAAAAAAATCCGTATTTCTCTGCCGGAAGGAAGCGCAAAAGGTAGCGCTTCGCTGCAGAAGACGGAAAATAACTGGCACTGCAAAGCAAAACTTGACGGCAGCGGAATAGACGTAAAGAAACTGCTCCGCTTTACCTCTGACAGCGTAAAATCAATGCTTGACGGCAAAATTGACGCAAACGTCGAATTTGACTGTCCGCTGAACGAATTTATGGCAAAAGGCACTCTGACAACAGACATGTTCCGCATTAAGGGTCTGCAGTTTGAGAAAGTTAAGGCCCCCTTCTACTTTGCAGACGGTTATTTTGTAGTTGAAGATCTGGCATGCGCGACAAACAGCGGCACTGTTTCAGGAGGTCTGGCTTACAATACGGCAACAAACCGCTGGGGTGCAACCTGCGACGTCAGCAACCTGGACATTGAAAAAGCATGCAAAGACATTTTCAAAAATTCCAAGGGCAAAATTACAGGCAAAGGTGCAATGAAAATACGCATCGGCGGCTATGCGTTCAATTTGGGAAGCCTTATGGCAGCGGGAACCATTCAGGCAACAGACGGGGAAATCGCCGGCTTCAAATTTGTTGACGCCGCAAAGAAATTTACAAAGAACAAACCTCTGCGCTACAAAAAACTGCAGACAACTTTCCGCTACGACAACGAAACCTTGATTTTCCTGCCGGGAACTCAGGCTATAGCGCCGGACGGAGATCCTGTCTACAGAGTGGCAATGGCGGACGGATATATTACGCGCAAAGGCGACATGTCCGTTACCTGCCTGGGAAAATTCAACATCCGCGCACTGAATTCCCTGCTCGGAGGAATCAGCGGACTTATGGACATGAGCCGCACAATAACCACTCAGGGCATAAACAACATCGACACGAAAGAACTGCTGCAGAGTGTTCTCGGCGGGGTCTTGGGCGGCGCCACACGTTCGTCATTCCGCTTCGTTTCTCTCGGCTTAGGCGGAAACATCAGCTCTCCGAAACTGACAAAACTGGTTGTTGAATCCGACGCCAGAAAAAAACACCAGGGCTCAACAATACCAACGTCAAACAGCGACCCTGACGAAAGAAGAATACGGCAGGACGGCGACTTTACTTTTAAGCTTCATTTTGAAATACCGGTAGGCTACGGCAAAAGCTCCGAATCGGCAGATTTGCCGGGGCAGTTTATGCAGGACACGCTGAAAAGCCTTATTTCAAACATAACCTTCTAAGCAGGTGGAAATTATGGATACAGGAATTACTCTGATACTGGGCGGCGCAAGAAGCGGAAAATCAACCTTTGCGGAACAGCTCGCCAGAAATTCGGGCACTGCGGTTACCTATCTGGCAACTGCCGACGTCTGCGACAAAGAAATGGAAGAACGCGTCCGCATGCACAGAGAGCGCAGGCCGAAAGAATGGAACACGTGGGAAGGCTCGCCTGAAGAACTTCCCGAAGCTGTTGCAAAAATGGAAGGCACACTCATTCTGGACTGCCTGACAATGTGGCTGACACGGCTTATGTTTGCCACGAACGCAGCCGAAAACGGCACGGAAGAAGAATGGCATGCGCGCGAACAGGAAATAAGGCAGCTGACGGAAGCACTTTGCAGCTCCGCAGGAAAAAATACACACCTTATTATCGTCAGCAACGAAGTCGGCTTTGGAATAGTGCCCGAAAACAGGCTCGCCAGACGTTTCCGCGATATGCAGGGACGCATCAACCAGCTTGTCGCAAGCCGCGCGAAAAACGCAGCACTCATCGTTGCCGGCTACCCGCTGTGGGTAAAAACCGGAAAATAAAGCAGACACTCGGCTTACTTTTGAAAGGACAAACGGGCATGGAAGAAACGAAAGACAAAAAACGCTGCGGTTTTAAAGACAGATTTGCGCTGATTTGGGCGCTGGAAACGCGTTTTCCTCTGCCGGAAAGCTGGTGGCCGAAAGAAACTGTCCCAGGCAGCAAATATGTTGCCCTGATTCCGCTTGCCGGAGGAATTCTCGGAGTTCTGACAGCACTTCTTGTCTGTATTTTGTCCCACTATATCAGCCCGTATGCAGCGGCATGGCTCGGAGCAATGTTTTACGCGCTTGTCGGCTGGGGAATTCATCTGGACGGCTGGGCAGACGTGTGGGACGGAATAGGCTCCGGCAAAAGCGGCGAAGAGCTGCACGCTGTGATAAAAGACACGAAAACAGGCGCTTTTGCCATTATCGGAATTGTTCTTGCGCTCGGCACATGGACATCGCTTGCGGCTTACATACCGATTGAAAAACGCTTCTCCGCCATCGTTCTGGCGGCAGTCTGCGGACGCTTTGCTGAAGCATCCGCCTGCTATTTCGGGAAATATCCGTGGGAAAACGGACTTGTTGACTGCGTTGCGGCTTTTGACGGCGGAGATTTTGCACTGGCACTGCTCTGCATAGTTCCTTTCGCGTTCTTTGCGCTTGATTACTGCGCAATGTCCGCAATGCTCTGTTTTGTCATCGGGGCAATGGGCGCCTCGTACATGAACAAAAAAATGGGCGGCACCAACGGAGACGTACTCGGCGCCGTTGAAATTCTCGGCGAACTTGCAACGCTTCTGGTGTTTGCCGCATGAAGCCGAAACTTATTGCCGCAGACGTTGACGGCACCCTGCTGAACAGCGCCGGAGAGCTTACGGAACGCACCGTCTCTGCGCTGCGCGAAGCCGAAAAACAGGGCATCAGAACGATGCTGGCAACAGGACGCATGTGCTGTTCAGGGCTTGTCTTAGCAAGAAAATTAGGCATGACGGCACCCTGCGTCTTTTACAATGGTTCCATAATTATGAACCCTGTTACGGAAGAAATATACTTCAGGCAGGAGCTTGATGCCGGTCTTGTATCCCGTGTTTTGGCATATTACAGAAAAAAAGGCTGGTATATTCAGAAATACGTGAACGACACTCTCTGCGTTGTTGACAGCAGCGACGAACGAACGCAGTATTACACTGCAATCACCAAAGTAACCGCGGTTTCGCTCGGGGAAAAATTCTGGACGGAACCTTCTGTGTCAACCAAACTGCTGGTATGCGCCAAAGAAACAGAAGACTGCGCGCCCATGTTTGAAGAAACAAAACGGGTTTTCGGCAGCGAGCTTTACGTTGTAGGTTCGTGGAAACGCATATTTGAACTGGTGCATCCGAACGTCAACAAGGCGCGTGCAGTGGCACAGGCTGCTGAAATTCTCGGCATCACACAGGAAGATACCATATGTTTCGGCGATTCAGGAAACGACAACGAAATGCTCCGCTGGGCAGGACTGGGAGTCGCAATGGGAAATTCGGGCGAAGAGACAAAACGCGCCGCAGACGCTGTTGCGGACACAAACGACAGAGACGGACTCGCAAAATTTGTCGAGAGTCTGTTAGCGTAAAATAAAATACGAGGTGGACAGTATGAACAATTACTTTAATTCTCCGAAACCGGCATACAGTTTTGAAATTTTTCCGCCGAAAGGAACCGGCAGCCTTGCTTCCGTATTCGCCACCATTGACGAACTCGCAAGTCTCTCCCCCGACCTTATAAGCGTCACCTACGGCGCAGGAGGCACAAGCCGCGAAAATACCGTTGAAATAGCGTCAAAGATACAAAACAGCTACAACATCCCCGCCGTAGCGCATTTAACCTGCGTAGGGGCAACAAAAGCCTCTCTGGACACAATTTTGGACAAACTGCAGGCAAACGGAGTCAGCAACATCCTTGCTCTCCGCGGCGACCTTGTAGAGGGAGAACCGCTCGGGGAATTCAGATATGCGTCTGACCTGACAGAATACGTGAAAAAACATTACAATTTTACTGTTTTCGCAGCCTGCTATCCGGAGAAACATCCGGAAGCGCCAAGCCTCGAAGCAGACATAGACAATCTGAAAAAAAAGGTGGACGCAGGCGCAGACGTTCTGATTACCCAGCTTTTTTTCAGCAATGACGACTTCTTCCGCTTCCGTGACAAGGTACGCGCCGCAGGAATAAACACTCCGATAGAAACGGGCATAATGCCGATAACCTCTGCTTCCCAGGTAACGCGCATGGTAAATCTGTGCGGAGCAACTCTGCCCGAAACAATAAAAAGAAAACTCGCCGCATACGGACACAACAGCATGGCAATGAAAGAAGCCGGTATAGCTTACGCAGTTGAACAGATATCAGACCTGCTCGCCTCGGAAACCGATGGAATTCACTTGTACACAATGAATCAGCCGTCCATTGCAAAACGCATTTCCGAAAGCCTTCGCGGCATACTCTATTCAAGGAGAGTAAAGTGTGAATAAAATTCCGCCCTCTGTTTTGAAAGAAGCACTGCGACTGCTCGGTGCAGATACAGAAGCTGACAGCGGGCTGCTTGACGACCTTAAGCGTGCATACGCGCAGCTGCTGGAAGTATCGAAACCGAGAACGGTGTACAAAAAAACTGCAGTCAGACAGACAGAAAATGGGGTGCTCCTTGACGGCACAGAATTTGTGAGCAAAGATTTGAAAAAGCTTTTTTCAAACTCCTCTCACGCCTTTATACTCGCGGCAACCTTAGGCGCAGAAACCGACGCGCTTTTAAGAAGAAAAATGACTGAAAATATGGCTGACGCGGCATTGTTTGATGCATGTGCAAATGCAGAGACAGAGCGGGTTTGCGACACTTTGGAACAGCAGCTTTCTGCTGAAATCAGCAAGGGGGAATACCTGACAAAACGGTTCTCTCCGGGGTACGGTGACGTGGATTTAGAATATTCATCAGTATTAGTCAATATCCTTAATGCCCAAAAGGCAATAGGATTGGCTTGCACGGCATCGAAAATGCTGGTGCCGTCTAAATCGGTAACGGCTTTTATAGGAATTTCAGCCATTAAAGAAGACCGGCGCAGACGCTGTGACGAATGCGCGGCAAACACGGACTGCGTCTGGAAAAAACGGGGTGAGCGCTGTGGCGTTTAATTTTAACACGGACAAAATCATACTCTTTGACGGAGCAATGGGCACCATGCTCCAAAAACTTGGCCTGAAAGCAGGCGAACTGCCTGAAATGCTCAATCTGACCGCAGGCGAAAAGATCACCGCAATCCACAGGACCTACCTCGAAGCAGGTGCAGACGCCGTTTACACCAATACCTTCGGCATTAACCGTTTTAAAACGCAGACTGCCGGCGTGTCTGTTGAAACAATCGTAAAAGCCGCCGTACAAAACGCAAGAAACGCCTGCAAAGACTTTCAGGACAAGGCCGTTGCTCTTGACATAGGCCCCTGCGGCAAAATACTCAAACCTGCGGGAGACCTTGAATTTGAAGATGCCGTAAAAGTCTTCGCAGAGGTTGTGCGCGCCGGAAGAGACGCGGACTTCATTATACTTGAAACCTTTACGGATCTCTACGAACTGAAAGCGGCGGTGCTTGCGGCAAAAGAAAATTCAGAACTGCCGATAGCAGCAACAATGAGCTTTGAAGCTGACGGCACATCGTTCTTCGGAGCAACGATAGAAACAATGACGGCAACGCTTGAAGGGCTCGGAGTTTCCGCGCTTGGCTTAAACTGTTCTCTTGGACCAAAACAGCTGGAACCGCTTGTTGACAGATTTCTTGCCTGCAGTCCACTGCCGGTAATCATAAAACCTAACGCGGGGCTCCCTGTCATAAAAGACGGGCAGACCTGCTACGACGTAACAAAAGAAGAATTTGCAAAAACTGTGGCAGGCTTTGCGAAAAAAGGCACCGCAATAGTCGGAGGCTGCTGCGGAACAACACCGGAATACATTGCACTGCTTAAAAAAGAGCTGGACGGCGTCACACGCAAAAGCTGCAAAGCTGAAGAAAAAACCGTTCTCTGCAGTGCGTCTAAGCTTGCAGAGGTAGGCGGAAGGCTGAACATTATAGGCGAAAGAATAAATCCCACGGGCAAAAAACGTTTGCAGCAGGCTCTTCGCGAAAAAGACTATTCATATCTGCTGCGCGAAGCGGTAAAACAGCAGGAACAGGGCGCCGACGTGCTTGACGTAAACGTTGGTCTGCCTGAACTGGACGAAACCGAAATGCTTGTAAAAGCCGTGAAAGAGATACAATCCGTAACAGATCTGCCGCTTCAGCTTGACTCGTCAAACAGCGAAGCGCTTGAACGCGCGGCACGCATTTACAACGGCAAACCGCTGATAAACTCCGTCAACGGCAAACACGAATCTCTGGAAAGCATTCTTCCTATTGTAAAAAAATACGGCTGCGCCGTGCTTGGGCTTACGCTTGACGAAAAAGGCATACCGCAGACTGCGGAAGAACGCGCTGAAATTGCCGGCAGAATTATAGAAGCAGCAGAAAAATACGGCATACCGCGCAGGAACGTACTGATTGACTGTCTTGTGATGACAGTCTCGGCACAGCAGAAACAGGCGCTTGAAACACTGAAAGCGGTAAAGCTGGTCAAAGAAAAATACGGCGTAAAAACCGTTCTCGGAATAAGCAACATCTCCTTCGGGCTGCCTGCAAGAAGCCTTGTCAACGAAACAATGCTCTCTCTTGCTGTCAAAAACGGACTCGACATGGCAATCTACAACCCGTTGGAAGTCAGGCTTGAAGAAAACGAAAAAGCCGTGCGCGTGCTTCTTGGGGAAGATAAAGATTGCGAACAATTTATTTCGGAATACACAGGCTGGACAAACGAAAAAACCGAAATAAAAACGCAATGCGGCGGAATGGAATACTCCGTACTGCACGGTTTAAAAGAAGAAGCAAAAAACGATGCTGATCTGCTGCTTGAAAAGTTTTCACCGCTTGACGTTATTGAAAAACATATTGTTCCGGCACTCGACAAAGTGGGAACACTTTACGAAGAGGGGAAACTGTTCCTTCCGCAGCTTATCAAAGCGGCAGAAGCGGCAAAAAGCGCCTGCGACACGGTTAAAAACTGACTGTCGGCAGGAGACGGCGAAGCCTCTGATAAAAAAATCGTGCTTGCGACCGTACACGGCGACATACACGACATAGGCAAAAACATTGCAAAAGTTATTCTTGAAAACTACAACTATAAAATAACAGACCTGGGACGCGACGTTCCCGCGGAAGAAATATGCGCTGCAGTCAAAGAGCAGGGGGCAAAACTTGCCGGCCTGAGCGCACTCATGACAACCACCGTGGGCAGTATGAAACAAAGCATCGAACTGCTGCGCCGCGACTGTCCTGACGTAAAAATAATGGTCGGAGGTGCCGTACTCTCCGAAGCTCTGGCAAAACAGCTCGGCGCAGACTTTTACGTTGCGGACGCTCTTGCGGACGTGCGTGCGGCTGAACAGGTGTTTGACAGTGCAGATTAAAAAGACAGCTATACAAGCTGTAAGCAGAAAATAACGTGCTAAAATTTATCAGACATAAGACATATAATAACAGCAGACTGCAGTGAAAGGATTGACCGCAATGGCAGACGAAATCAAAAAAATGCCCGATGAAGTATCAGCCGACAAAATGGGTTTAACACAGGCAGAAGAAGACTGGAGAAACCTTCCTGATCCCCGTCCGCCTGTATCCCGCTGGGTATTCTTCTTCGCAGGCATGGTAATAATCATAGCCTGCGCGCTCAGCGGAATTTGGTATTATCAGACAAGCATAGTACCTGAAAAAATCTTCGCCCGTGCGGAAAATTACCTGTTGGACGGCGACTACACAGGTGCTTATAGACTCTTTGAAGAAGTCTACGAGACGCGCCCGAAAAGAAAAGACGTTATCTTCAACCTCGGGCTTTGCCTTGAAAAAATGGGGCGCTTTGAAGCAGCGGCAAACCGCTACACCGAACATCTCAAAAAACTGCCTGACGACGGCAAGGCGCTCATACAGCTTGGAAATCTTAACTTTCAGCAACTCGGCAAAAAAGATGAAGGCTATGCTCTGCTGAAACAGGGCGCCGCCGAACTTGACACCGCCGAAGCGTGGGAAAACGTCGTTCAGGCAGCAAAGAGTTTCAAGCCGGAAGAGCTGGCGGAAGCTCTTGAAAAACAACTGAAACTTGCCAAAAAAACCGATGAAATCCTTGCCGTGTCCAAACGCCTCGCCGGCACAGGCGCATACAGAGAAGCTCTCGGCGGCTACGAAAAAGCGCTTGATAAAGACAAAACCAGCGAAGGGGCGCAGAACGGCGTAAAAGCAATGCGCGAAAAACTCGGACTGCCTGACAGCAAAGAGCACACGGTAATTCCCGGCAAAGCGCTCGGCCTTGTTAAAATCGGCGAAAGCAAACAGAAAGTAAAAGAAATAATGGGCGGCAAATCACCGGACAAAAAGCTCTTTATTCAGCTGCCGGAAGAAACGGAAGAACTCGGCAAAGCGTTGGAGATATGGGATTACAACGCTGAACAGCCTGACCGCTTCCGCATAATCTTCATCAAAGATAAAGCCGCAGAGCTTGAAACAGCCTCCGCCGTCTACAAAACGGAAGACGGACTCAGTATTGACAATTGCTGCACGGACGAGCAGTGCAAAGCACAGCGGAATGAAACGCAGAAGAATGTATTGATTTTCTCTGACCAAACCAAAGGACTTTCTTTCTATGTACCGGTCAACCGCAAAGGCGTACCCTCAAAAACAGCACGGAAATTGAGAGTACACAAAGGCGAAAAGTCAGTACTGGACGATATTCCTGAGCTTGCTTTGGCAGACCGGCGCAAAAAATAGCAGATGGTCAACGTCCGCAGAGTAGAAGCAAAAAATCTGCTCTCGCCAACGCAAATCGGCGGCGATTATGCCGTAAACCCTTACAGAGGCTGCCCTCACAAATGCGTTTACTGCTACGCGGCATGTATAAACCACACAAAAGAAGAGCGTGAAGAAGAGTGGGGCGACTATATTGACGTCAAGGAACAGAAAAGCGCGATAAATCTGGCAAAAATATTCAGGAAACGCATACTTTTCAGCTCTATGACCGACGCCTACAATCCGTACGAGAAAAAAGCTGAACTGACGCGGGGAATCATTAAACAGCTCATCCCTGCAGAAGTTCAGCTTTGCATTATCACCAAATCAACGCTTGTATGCCGCGATATAGACTTGTTCAAACAGTTTCCCTACGTCAAAGTCATATTCTCTTTCTCAAGCCTGGACAACAGCTTCCGCAGGCTTGCAGAACCCTACGCGGCATCTCCGCAGAAAAAACTGGAGGCTCTGAAACTGCTCAAAAGCGAAGGCATAGCCACAGGCGTTATGTGCGCACCGATATTTCCCGAAATCACCAAGCCTGTTGAAATAGTCAATGCCGCTGCGCCTTATATCCGACGCATAACCTTTGACACACTCAACCTGCGTCCGCAGAACAAACTCAAAGTGCTTGACTTCGTCAAACGGCTGCGCCCCGGTCTTGCACGGCTCTACGATGAAATATACCTTGAAGGCAGACGCGATTACTGGAAAGCTCTGCGAAAAGAAATCAGAAACGCCTGCGAACAGCACCCGGAATTGAAATACAGCATATTCTTTTAGAAAAGCTGTCTGTCGCTTTTTGTGCCCTGCAATTATCCGTCTGCGTACCGGTTAACCGCGGTTGAAATCTATTGTAACTTTATATTTCCTTATAAAGCCTGTCGGGTGATAAGAGAGTTTTGATTCCCGAAGCCCTTCGTCGCCGAGGTCTTCCTCTCGGTTGACCGTCAGAAGCTTTGGTTTTTCTTTAAGCAGATGCTGCAGAAATTCCTGATTGATGACCTGATAACCGGCGCTGTATTCCGTCAGCGCTTTTTCAAAATGTATCAGTACAGAGTTTCCTGTCAGCTCCCCTATTGTGTACGCAGCTATGTTTCCGCTGACTTCAATTATGCCGCCGCGCAGGTGCGGCACTTCTCCCCAGCTGTTGAGTATCCGCATTATGCAGTTGTGTTCCTGTTTGATGCCAGGAAGATAGCCTTCGCTTTCGGCAAGCCAGCGCTGCTGAAATTCCATTACCGCCTCTCTGTTTTCAAGCGTCAGAGGCAGATATTTGTAGTTATAGTTCTTCTTGAAATGGTTGACCCTGTTGCGTTTTTTTATGTACTTGCCGCCGGCAAGCTCCGCAAGCTCGTGAATGTCGTAAAGATATTCCCAGTTGTCGCGCTCTTCTTCAAGCGCTGCCGCGCTGCCGAGCTGCGCCTGCCATATCTTTGAAAGCTCCTCAGGTACAAGCCAAAATTCTGCTTTGCTGCCGAAATATCTGCAGAGGAGTTGTTTCCAGTCGTCACGCTGCCAGTTTCCTACCGGCGCAAGATTGTAGATGTCAGGAAGCGTCTGCCTGATCCAGAACAGGTCGTCCGTTTTGTCTATCGCTGTCTGGTAGCCGTAGTCTGCCGCCCAGCCCCACAGTATGGGGAAACAGTAGTCTGACGAGCGCTGCGCTGTCAGTTCCCAGTGCTTCATAAAGTTTCTTACGTCTGCAAGTTCTATTGCCTTGAAGTCAAGCATTGTTCCGCCCCTGTTCCGTGTCCTCTTTTTTTCTTCCTATATTATAGAACAGTTTATCAAAGCTGTTTTATGAGGACAGGGTAAAAATACTTAATTTTTGCCGCGGCTTTTTGTGTATGAAGGGCAGGAGATAAAAAATTTTCAAAATATATAATCAGTAATAGTCAATATCTTAATACGCATTATGTCTGCATTATTTTCTGCGCCGGTCAGCCCGCAAAGCTGCGGATCGTTTAGTGTTTATCCGTGTCCGCACGCTTTTAACGCTGTTTTGCGCGGCTGCAAAACAAATCTCCCCGACAAAACGGGGAGATTTTTGTTCACGCCTTTGTATTCTGCCGTGTACTTTACTGGTTCTTTTCCATTTTCACGTATTTTTCGTATTTCTTCGCTGCGTCTTCCGCCGCTTTTTTGAAGAACTTGTCCGCGTTGTCAGGGAAGGTGCGTTTCAGGGAGTTGTAACGCACTTCGCCGTCAAGAAATTCCCCGTAGGGCAGAACAGGGGCTTTTGAATCTATCGTCAGCGGCTGTTCAAGCTGCGGGTTGTAGCGGTAGAGCGTCCAGTAGCCTGCTTCAACGGCGCGTTTCATTTCTTCCTGCGTGCTGCTCATGCCGCGCACTATGCCGTGTGCAACGCAGGGCGCATAGGAGATGATTATTGAAGGTCCGTCGTATTCTTCCGCTTCTTTTATCGCTTTCACAAGCTGCGCAGGGTCTGCGCCCATTGCAACCTGAGCAACGTAGACGCTGCCGTAGGTCATGAATATCGCGCCTAAGTCTTTTTTGCCCGTGACTTTGCCGGATTTGCAGAACTGCGCAACGGCTCCGAGAGGCGTTGCCTTTGACGACTGTCCGCCTGTGTTGGAGTAGACTTCGGTATCTACTATGAATACGTTGACGTTCTGTCCGCTTGCAAGCACGTGGTCAAGTCCGCCGAAGCCTATGTCATACGCCCAGCCGTCGCCTCCGTACATCCAGAAGGTTTTCTTTGAAAGCTGGTCTTTGTTCAGCAGTATCTCTTCCGCAAGCTGCCTGCTTTCGCCGTCAAGCGTTTCAAGCTTCGCTTCAAGCGCTTCCGCAAGTCTGTCACCCGCCGCCTTTGACTGTTCAAATTTGTCAAAAGCGTCAAGCCATTCCTTAATTTCCTTTTCAGGCGCGTTTCCGCCGAGCTCAAGCAGTCTGCCTGCTCTCAGCTTCTGCGCGTCTCTCTGCTGGCGGACGGACAGGCTCATGCCGAGGCAGAATTCGGCGTTGTCTTCAAAAAGTGAGTTGCTCCATGCAGGGCCGCAGCCCTGTTTGTTTTTGGTGTAGGGTATGCCGGGCATTGCGCCGCCCCATGCCTGCGAACAGCCTGTCGCGTTTGCCCAGTAGACGCGCTCGCCGAAGAGCTGCGTCAAAAGCTTGGCGTACGGCGTTTCACCGCAGCCTGCGCACGCGGCGGAGAATTCAAGCAGCGGCGTGTAGAACTGGCTGTTTTTCACCGTGTAACGGTCAGGCACGTTTTTGTCGGGCAGATTAAGCCCGTACTGCCATTCTTCCTGAGTTGATTTTGATTCGCCGAACGGTATCATTTTCAGCGCTTTTTCTTTTGCCGGACACGAAGCGGCACAGCTTCCGCAGCCTGTGCAGTCTTCTTTGCTTATCAGCAGGGAGAACTGCATGCCGGGGAAATTGCCGAGCGCTTTTTTCTTAAGCATGCCTGCAGGCGCGTTCGCCGCCTCTTCTTCATTAAGAAGATACGGACGGATTGCGGCGTGCGGGCAAACGAGCGAGCAGCGGTTGCACTGGATACATTTTTCAGGATCCCATTCAGGCACCTGCGTTGCAACACAGCGTTTTTCGTATGCCGTAAGCCCAAGCTCTATCGTTCCGTCTTCGTAGCCCAGGAACGTGCTGACCGGCAGTTTGTCGCCTTTCTGAACGTTGATGGGGTCGAGCATATTGCGGACTATCGGAGGAACGCTGTCTTCACTGCGCGGAGCAGGCGCGTCTTCCGCCGTTTTCCAGCTTTCGGGAATTTCAACCCTGACAAGGCATTTGCCTCCGTCTTCGATTGCGGCGATGTTTTGCGCTATAACCTTGTCGCCTTTGGCAAAGTAGGTTTTTTCTATCGCTTTTTTCATGTATTCAACCGCTTTTTCAACCGGTATTACGTCCGCAAGGTGGAAGAATGCCGACTGAAGCGGTATGTTGACGTGGTTTCCGAGTCCGTGGCGCTGCGCGATTTCCGTTGCATCGATTATGTAGAACTGCGCATTGCGCTCCGCAAGGGTGCGTTTGACTTTCGCGGGGAGCATTTTGTCAAGATCTTCAGGTTTCCAGCTGCAGTTGAGCAGGAAGGTGCCTCCGTAACGGAGCTCACCCGCAACGTCAAAGTCCTGGAGCACGTAGGCTTTGTTGTGCGCCGCAACGAAATCTGCCTGACGAACAAGGTATGCCGAGCGTATGGGTTCATCGCTGAAGCGCAGATGTGAGATTGTTACGCCGAGCGATTTTTTGGCGTCGTATTCAAAATAAGCCTGTCCGTATTTGTCCGTGTTGTCAGCGATTATGTCCACCGTGTTTTTGTTCGCGCCTACGGTTCCGTCCCCGCCCAGTCCCCAGAATTTGAAGCAGTGCTGCTTCGGCGCGTCGGGATATACGGCGTAATGGCTGTCAAGGGAATGTCCCGTGACGTCGTCTTCTATGCCGATTGTGAAGCCGTTTTTGGGTCTTGGCGCCGCAAGGTTGTCATAGACTGCGACTATCTGCGCCGGATCTGTATCTTTTGAGGAAAGTCCGTAGTGTCCGCCGATTATGTCCACCATAAGCCCTGTTCCGTTAAACGCGGCGCATACGTCCTGATAGAGCGGCTGGCCGGCTGCGCCCATTTCTTTGCAGCGGTCAAGAACGGCTATGCGCTGAGTGCTGTTCGGGAGCGCTTCAATGAAGTGGCGTATTGAGAACGGACGGTAAAGGTGAACCTGGAGGAATCCGACACGGCGTCCCTTTGAGTTAAGCCAGTCAACTGTTTCTTTAATTGTTGAGGAAACAGAGCCCATGGCGACGATGACGTCTTCCGCAAGCGGGTCTCCGTAGTAGTTGAAAAGGTGATATTCGCGCCCCGTGATGTCGCTTATCTGCGCAAGATAGTCTTCCACTATATCGGGAAGCTCGTCGTAGAAGCGGTTGTTTGCTTCGCGTACCTGAAAATAAACGTCAGGATTCTGGACAGTGCTGCGAAGCACGGGGTGTTCCGGATTCAGCGCGTTGCTGCGCCACAGCGCAAGCGCTTCGCGGTCAAGCAGCGGCGCAAGCTCGGAATATTCCAGTTTTTCGATTTTGTCTATTTCGTGAGAGGTGCGGAACCCGTCAAAGAAATGCATGAACGGTATGCGGCCTTTAACCGCCGCAAGATGGGCAACCGCCGCGAGATCCATAACTTCCTGCACGGAGCCTGAGCAGAGCTGCGCCCAGCCTGTCTGGCGGCAGTTCATAACGTCCGAATGGTCGCCGAAAATTGACATCGCATGCGTGCCGACAGTCCGCGCGGCAACGTGGAGAACCGCAGGGTGGCGCTGTCCTGAAATGCGGTGCATGACAGGTATCATAAGCATAAGCCCCTGAGATGACGTAAAACTCGCCGCAAGCGCGCCTGTTTCAAGCGCTCCGTGAACGGCGCCTATCGCGCCTGCCTCCGATTGCATTTCGACAAGCGTTACCGGCTGTCCGAAGATATTTTTCTTTCCGTTTGCCGACCATACGTCAGTTTTTTCCGCCATCGGCGAAGACGGCGTTATGGGGTATATGGCTGCGATTTCGGTAAATGCGTAGGCTATGTACGCCGCAGCCTCGTTTCCGTCCATTACGGCAAGTTCTCTGTTCTGTTTCACAACAATCACCTCTCAAGGGTGTACCTGCAAAAATCTCCCGCATATTATATATGCTTGCGGCACGGAGGTCAAAGCTTTGCGGCATATTCCCGCAAAATTAACTGATAACGGCTTGGGAAATTTTTATCCCAAGCCGTTTCTGTTTTACTTTTAGCTTTTTGCTTTCAGCTTACCGCTTTCTTTTCCCCGCCCTTCCGGCCCATGGAACACGGAGGAGTTTTAGAACCCGCACAAGGGATTTTTCTGCGCGGAAAGGCGGGGAAAAGAGGCTCTGTGAGCCTCTTGTATCTTGTATTTGCTGCTTCTTCAGAGCGTAGGGCTGTGCCCGCGGCGAGCCCTCACACGCCGCAGGCACATTTTTTGTTTATACTGCCCTTTATTTCTTCGGAGCTTCCGGCTGCGCTTCAGGCGCAGGCGCCGGCTGCGGAGCCGGTTTCGGCGCAGGCTGTCTCATCTGCGGTGCCGGCTGTGCCTGCTGTTTTGGAAGTTTTTTGCCGAATATGCCAAAGAGCGGGGCTTTGCGGCGCACTATAAACTCGTAGTTCCATACGCCTCTTGCGTCTGCCGCCCAACGCGCGTTTATTATTTCCCAGCCGCCCTGTTTCACTTCGTTGAGCGTTACTACCGCGTTTTCAGAGAACATAACGGCGTAGTCATATTTTCTGCAGCAGTTTCCGAGCAGACAGCCAAGCAGCAGCACTGCGGCAATTATCAGCAGTATTGCTTTTGCTTTGTGCTTTTTGCAGCATTTCTTTGCTGCCGCGATTTTTGTTTCCTGTGTTGCTTCCTGTGTTGTTTCCTGTTTCATTTCTTCCATTTCAGTTTCTCCTTTTCTTGCTTTTCGTTTGCTGCTCGCTTTTGTCGCTTCGTTCGCTATAAGCTTTAAGCTGTAAGCGTTAAGCGTTAGAACCTTAGAACCGCCAAAATCTTCGTCTTTCTGCGGAAGTCCGCAGGACTTAGCGCAGAATCCAGCCTGTGCCCAGTATGGGTATGTCTTTGGTTTTTCTTTTCAATAACGGGCAAAGCCCGTAAAGCCGCTGGACCTACCCCTACGGGGCACGCGAGACGGAGATTTT
>JAGHTZ010000082.1 GCA_018065065.1 Candidatus Equadaptatus faecalis
ACTGTCGGATAAACGTAGAACATATCCGCTTTATGAGCCGTTTCATCCTGTTTGTACATCCAGTTTGAAGCTTTTGAATAATCTGTGGCAGAACTATCGGAAGACGAGGACCCGTCGCACCCTCCGGCAAATATCACTGCCGAAAACAGAGCGATAAGCGCAAGGAAGGTTAAAAACTTTGATTTTGTGTATGATTTGAACATAGCAAGACCGCCTCCAAATTTTTTTTTGCCGTGCGGCGTTATTATAGCATTTCCGAAGGAATTTACAGCATTTTTTTCTTTTTTTAGGTAGTTTGGCTGTTTTTTCAGGAATTTTCGGAAAATAAAAAACAGACCTTTCGGTCTGTTGAATTTTCACTGGTGGACTGTGCAGGAATCGAACCTGTAACCCTCTGATTAAGAGTCAGATGCTCTGCCAATTGAGCTAACAGTCCAAAAAAAGTGGGGTGAGTGAAGGGATTTGAACCCTCAACAACTGGAACCACAATCCAGGACTCTAACCGAATTGAGCTACACTCACCATTTGGCGCGCCTGAAGGGACTCGAACCCCCGCCCCACTGCTTAGAAGGCAGTTGCTCTATCCAGCTGAGCTACAGGCGCACGGGTCTTGCCTTCTTTTGCGAAACACGGTAGTTATTATATCGAAAACTTTTGGTCTGTCAAGATTTTTTCTGTTTTATATTTTACGGCGTCTGTCTTTGGCAAAAAAAGAGACCCCTTTGCAGAAGTCTCTTTGTTAATGTCATGGTGGGCGATACAAGGATTGAACTTGTGACCCCCTCCGTGTCAGGGAGGTGCTCTCCCGCTGAGCTAACCGCCCATGGTCTTAACGAGGAAAAATTTTACTCGCCTTTCTATATCTTGTCAAGGCTTTTTTCAGTTTTCGCGTTTTTATTCCGCGGCGTAGTTCGGCGCTTCTTTCGTTATGACTATGTCGTGCGGATGGCTTTCTTTCATTGACGCTGAGGTTACCTGTACGAACTGCGCGTTTTTGTGGAGCGCGTCCATATTTTTCGCGCCTACGTAGCCCATTCCCGAGCGTATGCCGCCTACCATCTGATAAACAACCGCAGAGAGCGAGCCTTTTGACGGAACCATGCCTTCAATGCCTTCCGGTACAAGTTTGTCTTCCGCCATTCCTTCCTGGAAATAACGGTCTTTGCAGCAGCCTTTCATTGCGCCGAGCGAGCCCATGCCGCGGTACGTTTTGAAGGAACGGCCTTTGTAGATGACTGTTTCGCCGGGGCTTTCGTTTGTTCCTGCGAACATTGAGCCTATCATAACAACGTCGCCGCCTGCCGCCAGCGCTTTGACGATGTCGCCAGAGTAGCGTATTCCGCCGTCGGCGATGAGTCTCTTGCCGCGTTTGTGGGCGACTTCCGCAACGTTGAGGACAGCCGCCACCTGAGGTACGCCTATGCCGGCGACTATGCGTGTCGTGCATATCGACCCCGGTCCTATTCCGACCTTTACAGTTTCCGCACCGGCGTCAAAGAGGGCTTCCGCCGCTTCTTTTGTCGCTATGTTTCCTGCTATGAGCGGGAAGTCGGGATAGCGTTTGTGGAGCGTTTTTACCATGTCTATGACCATTTTTGAGTGTCCGTGCGCCGTATCGACGATAATGGTATCGACACCGGCTTTTATAAGCGCGTCTGCCCTGTCTGACGCGTCTTTGCCGACGCCTATCGCCGCCCCGATAAGCAGACGTCCCCTGTCGTCTTTCGCCGCGTTCGGAAATTCTTTTGCTTTAAGAATGTCTTTTATCGTTATAAGTCCGGTGAGTTTGCCTTTTTTGTCAACTATCGGAAGTTTTTCAACTTTCTGGCGCATGAGTATGTCTTTGGCTTCTTTAAGCGTTGTGCCTGCCGGCGCCGTGATGAGGTTTCCTTTTGTCATGACTGCCGATATGGGCTGGTCGAGGTTTGTAACGAAGCGGAGGTCGCGGTTTGTGATAATTCCGACAAGCTTAATTTTGTCGTCAACGATCGGGACTCCTGAAATATGGTAGTGTGCCATGAGCTCAACAGCCTGACGCACCATGTCATCCGGTTTGAGGTAGAACGGGTCTACGATAACGCCGGATTCAGAGCGTTTGACTTTGTCAACTTCAGCAGCCTGAAGCTCTATCGGAAGATTGCGGTGCAGTATTCCTATTCCGCCTTCACGCGCAAGAGCTATCGCAAGCTGTGCTTCGGTGACGGTATCCATGGCGGCGCTGCAGATAGGAACGTTGAGTTTTATCTGCGGAGTGAGCCACGTCGTTAAATCTGCGTCGCCGGGAAGCGTTTCGCTGTACGCAGGGACAAGAAGTACGTCGTCAAAGGTAAAGCCGCTGTAGTCCACAAATTTTTTCGATGCTGTTTTTGCCATTTTCAGACCTCCGTTTGTTTGAATTATTTATGATTTTGCTGCATATTTATTCTTGAAAGCGTTGCAACAGCGTGGCATTTCATACATTCGCAGCGCCCCACCGAGCCGCATTTTTCGCCTGATTTCACTTTCAGGCTGAAATTGGGGGTGCCGTCTTCGGCTATGCTGCGCCCGAGGTTTCGTGTTAATTTATCTATAATACCACCAAGTTTTGGAATCTGCGCATTCAATGTTGCGTCCACCCATTCAATTTTCCAGCCCTTTTCACGAACAAGCTTTACGACCTTTTCGAGCAGTTTCATGCTGTCGGCGTCTTTGTACGTGCTGTCGGACGCAGGGAACAGCGTTCCTATGTCGGGAAGACCTGCGGCGCCGAGAAGCGCGTCCATAACCGTGTGGGCAATCACGTCGGCATCTGAATGTCCGTCAAGTCCGACCGGCGAGTTTTCTATTTCAACTCCGGCAAGTATCAGCCTGCGCCCTTTTACAAGCGGGTGAACGTCAAAGCCGTGTCCCGTGCGCACTTCTTTGCCCGCCGCAACCATACAGGAGGCATTCATCCAGTCATAAGGGGTTGTGATTTTGAAATTGATTTCTTCGCCCTGTACACGCGAAACGGCGTAACCTGCCTCAATCCATGTCGCAGCTTCGTCCGCTGCGATTTTTCCCGTTTCGGCAAGTTTAAGCAGTTTTTCGCGCTCAAACGCCTGAGGCGTCTGCGTTCTGAAATATTTTGCCCTGTCGGCGGGGGCGATTTTTTCCCCGTCAATAAACTTTATCGAATCGACGACCGGCAGCAGCGGAATGGCAGCTCCCGATTTTTCTGTCTCTTCCATAAGCCTGATACAAAGCTCTTTGGTGAGGAACGGACGCGCTGCGTCGTGTATCAGAACGTATTTTCCGCTGCAGGCTCTGAGCCCGTTCAGCACCGACTGAGATCTTTCGGCGCCTGCGAGGGCGGTTTTCACTCCGCTTTTTGCGGAAAGCTCGGCGGCAAGTCCGCTCATTTCCGGAGAAAGTACCACGACTATTTCGGATATTTTTCCGCTGTCCAGCAGCTCTTCGGCAACAGCAAACGACCACTGCCAGACGGGTATTCCCCCGAGCAGCCTGAACTGCTTGGCTTCCCCGCCGAGCCTGCTTCCGTGCCCGCCGGCGGCTATGATAAACGACCATTCAGCGTTTTTCATCATAAATCCTCTGTCATTTCCCTGCGCGATTCAAGTGCCAGATGAAGCGTAACTCTGTCTGCAAAGCCGATGCTGCCACCTACCGGAAGTCCGTAGGAAAGGCGCGAGATTTTAACTTTAACGCCTTTCAGAGCGTTCTGTACGGTGTAAGCGGTCATATCTCCCTCTATGCGCGGAGTTGTCGCCAAAATCAGCTCTTCAGCGCCGAGAGTTTCAATTCTGTTTTTCAGTTTTTCAAGGCTTTCGGGAGGTATTTCCTGTCCGTCAAGCGGCGAACAGCGTCCGCCGAGTACGTGATAAAGCCCGTTGTATATTCCCGACTGCTCTATTGCGGCGCAGTCTTCGTCTGTTTCCACAACGCATATTGTCTTTCTGTTGCGCATAGGGTCGGAGCACACAGGACACGGGTCCGTGTCGGTTATGCTTCCGCACTGCGAGCAGTGGTGCACAAGCTCCGCGAGCTGCCTTGTCGATTCGGCAAATTCTATTACCCATGACGGATTCTGTTCAAGCAGATAAAACACCATGCGTCTGGCGGTCTTTTCACCGATTCCGGGCAGTGCGCTCCAAAGCTTTATTAATTTTTGTACCGATGACGGAAGAGCCAAGGCCTGCCTCTACATAAGCCCGGGGAAACCGCCGAGTCCGCCTGTCAGTGCGCCCATTTTTGAAGCCGCGGCTTCTTTGCTTTTGTTCAGTGCGTCCTTTACGGCGCTGAGAATAAGGTCTTCAAGCATTTCAACGTCTTCAGGGTCAACAACATCTTTTGAAATTGAAATCGCGACAAGATCGCCCTGTCCGTTGACAGCTGCCTTGACTGCCCCGCCTCCGGCGCTTCCCTCAACCCTGATTTTCGCAAGCTCCTCCTGTGCGCGGACAAGTCCTGCCTGCATTTTCTGAGCCTGCTGCATAAGCTTGTTCATATTCATTAAGAACACCCTTTCGTTTGTTATTCGCTGTATTCTGTTCGCTGCGCTCACGCTGTTGGCTGTATTCTCCCTGCGGTCGTCAGCCGTCAGCCATATTCTCCCTGCGGTCGATATTCCCTACGGTCATCAGCTGTCAGCGGCGCAAAGCGCCAATATTTACTGTTTGTAATTGTCCAAGCGTACCTTTGTCATTAAAACACGGAACACGAACACTGGCAGACCGAGCAGGCGTTTCCAGCGCCAGGGCTCCTGTATCGTTCTGTAGAGCCATTCAAGCTTCAGCTTCTGCCACGCTTCCGGCGCGCGTTTAAGATTGCCGGATATAACATCCATACTTCCGCCTATTCCCATACCGGCAACCGCCCCTGTTTCGGAGAGATGCTCCGTAAGCCAATACTCCTGTTTCGGCACTCCGAGACCGACAAAAAGTATGTCCGCGCCGCTGTTTTTGATGGTGCTGCAGATCACCGGCGTTTCGTCGTCGCTGAAATATCCGTCTCGGCAGCCTGCTACGGTCAGTCCTTCATATTTGTTTTTCAAAACGTCTGCCGCCGCTTCCGCGACTCCGGGTTTTCCGCCGAAGAAATAAACCTTCCAGCCGCTGCACGCAGCCAGTTCGCAGAGATGTTCCACAAATTCACAGCCCGGAAGCCTTTCCTGTATCGGCATACCGAGCAGGCTGAAAGCAGAGATAAGCCCTGCGCCGTCAGGCAGCACAAGTCCTGCGTTGGCACAGGCATTTCTGTAACATCTGTCATTTCTGCTTCTGAGGGCAGCAAGAGCGTCCGGTGTAATTATCACGTGTGCACTTCTTTCCGAAGTAATCCAATGCTGCACCCTGCCGAGCGCGTAGTTCAGCGAAACGTTGTCAACCGATATGCCCCAAAGGCAGGGACGGCGCGTTGTTTCCGCGCTTTTCTGTTTCTTAAATTTGAAAAGCACCACCGAAGCGGCAAATATTGCAAACACGACGCCCAGCGCCACAAAGAACGCGTTTTTGTGCAGCGTGTTATACACGAGAAGGCATGCGGTTGACGCACAAATAAAGGCAAAGGCGTGAAGCGCCTCAGCATGATTTATTCCGCGTCCGATAAGTTTTCTGTAGATTATGCAGCTTCCCCCGGGATAGCGCGAGAAAAGCGCGGTGATAAGGCTGACGGTTATCTCAAGGGCAGGAAGCAGCAGCATTCCGGCTGTTATCGAAATCACGGAATAGGTGGCTATGCCTCTGCTGATTGCAAAAACTATAACTCCCGCGACCAAGGTGCCCCAGAAAGCGCTCAAAGGCTCTGTCAGCCTGCGGTATGCGTTGAGGTGCCTGCTCCAGAAAACAAGCAGGAATATTATCCCCATTATGCACATCTGGGTTATGTCCTGAATATGCTGAGGGGCGGTGATGATAACGACGGAAATCAAGCCCCATATCAGGGCAAGAAACAGTCCGCACATTCCGGGTATTTCGTCAATTTCCTGAAAAAACAGCGGCATAACGCCCACCCATGCGGTACAGATAAGGATTGAAGTTATGTTTGAAAGATAAAGAAATTCCCCGTTCTGAGCCTCTATGAACGCAATGCGCGGTCCGAACACAGCAAATGCAAAGCCCGTCAGGAAATACAGAAAGCGCAGCCAGCGTTTGTTTGTAACCTTCTGGCAGAAGCCTATGCAGCCGGAAACTGCCGAAGCGGCAATCGTCACCCTGAGCAGAGGGTTGGGCGTCCATATTCCGAAAAGCGCCCATATTCCTATAAGGGTAATGTCTTTCAGGTAATAATACTGGTCGGGATCAAGATATTTTCTGAAAAATTTCTGTGCGGCGGAACATGCGAGGGCAACCGCAAAAACAGCGAGCGTCATCTGAAGATACGGTATGTTTGCCATGCGTTCAGCCCTCCAAATCCTTTTATATATGTTACCATAGTTTGCAGGATTTTAAAAAAGAAACCGGAAGGATTTTCCGGTTTCTTTTCATATTTGCAGATTATCAGCCGATTTTTTCAAGCCCGCCGAGATACGGACGGAGTGCTTCCGGAATTGTAACGGAGCCGTCCTCGTTCTGGCAGTTTTCGACAACTGCGATCAGGGTTCTGCCTATCGCCAGTCCCGAGCCGTTGAGCGTGTGGACAAACTGCGGTTTTCCGCCGTCTGCCGGTCTGTATCTGAGTCCCATGCGGCGTGCCTGGAAATCTTCGCAGTTGCTGCACGAGCTGATTTCTCTGTAGCAGTTTTGGAACGGGAGCCACACTTCAAGGTCGTAGGTTTTTGCGGCGCCGAAGCCCATGTCGCCCGACGAGAGGCAGACAACCCTGTACGGCAGTCCGAGTACCTGAAGCACTTCTTCCGCACAGTTGGTAAGGTGCTCAAGTTCATCGTAGCTTTTCTCAGGGGTGCTGAGCTTCACCATTTCGACCTTGTCAAACTGGTGCTGACGGAGCATGCCCTTCATATCGCGTCCGTAGCTTCCCGCTTCTCTGCGGAAGCAGGGCGTGTACGCCGTAAAGTACATCGGAAGGTCTTTTTCGGCAAGGATTTCGCCTGAGTGCATGTTCGTAAGGGGCACTTCCGCCGTTGGAATAAGCCAAAGGTCGTCGTTTGCGCAGCGGTAAAGGTCTTCCGTGAATTTCGGGAGCTGCCCTGTGCCTGTCATTGTTTTTGAATTGACGAGCACCGGCGGCATGATTTCCGTAAAGCCGTGTTTCGTCGTATGAAGGTCAAGCATGAAATTCATGAGGGCGCGTTCGAGACGGGCGCCTTCTTTTTTAAGGATTGTGAAGCGGCTTTCCGCAAGCTTTACGCCTCTTTCAAAATCCATAATTCCAAGCGTCTCGCCAATTTCCCAATGGGCTTTCGGCGTGAAGCTGAATTCTCTCGGCGTGCCCCAGCGGCGGATTTCAACGTTGTCGTTTTCGTCTTTACCGACAGGAACTGAACTGTGCACCTTGTTCGGAATTGAAAGAGCCATATTGTCCAGTTCAGCCTGAATTTCAGCCGTTTTAGCGTCAAGTTCGCTTATTCTGTCGCCGAGCTGACGCATCTCTTCCATAAGCGCGTCGGCATTTTCGCCGTTCTTTTTGAGCACGCCGACCTGTTTTGCGCCGGCGTTGCGTTTTTCTTTCAGTTTTTCAACTTCAAGAAGCGCGGATTTTCTCTTTTCGTCAAGCTTGAGAAGCTCGTCAAGAGGGAAAGAGTTGTTTCTGTTTTTAAGCATCTGCGCGACTTCTTCGGGATTTTCGCGCACCCATTTCAAATCAAGCATTATTCTTCGTCTGCTCCGTTTCTTATATTTGCAAGCAGATTGGCAGCTTCAAGAGCCGCCAAAGCCGCATCTGCGCCTTTGTTGCCCGCTTTAACGCCTGCGCGTTCGATTGCCTGGTCAAGTGTGTCGCAGGTAAGGATTCCGAACGCGACAGGCACTCTCTGTTCGAGCGAGATCATTGCAAGACCCTTTGCCGCTTCCGAGGCTACATAGACGTCATGCGACGTATCGCCCTTGATAACGGCGCCGACCGAGATTATTGCATCGTATTTACCGCTGAGAGCTATTTCCTTTGCGGTAAGCGGCTGTTCCCATGCGCCCGGGACCCAGAAAAGATCAATGTCCTGATGGCGCACGTCATGGCGCAGAAGAGCGTCCTTTGCGCCGTCGATAAGCTTTGATGTGATGAATTCGTTGAAACGGGACGCCACTATTGCAAAACGCAGTCCTGTTCCGATCATGTTGCCCTGATAAATTTTCATGTAATCACTCCCTGCGGATTTTATTTGACTTAATTTTCTTTATCTTCGCAGCATGAACAGCTGCTCTTTTCGAGATGCAGATAGTGCCCCATCTTGCATATTTTCGTATTCAGATATTTCTCGTTGTATGGATTGGGCGGTATTTCTATCGGCACCCTTTCCGTAATTTCAAGCCCGTAGGCGGAAAGTCCGGAAATTTTTACCGGGTTGTTTGTCATAAGCCTGAAACGTTTTATGCCCAAATCGGCAAGTATCTGGGCTCCTATGCCGTAATTCCGCTGGTCAGGCTGGAAGCCGAGCGCAAGATTGGCTTCAACTGTATCCATACCTTTTTCCTGCAATTCATAGGCTTTAAGCTTGTTGAGAAGTCCTATTCCCCTGCCTTCCTGTCTCAGGTAAAGCAGCACGCCCGCGCCCTCTTTTTCTATCATAGACATTGCCGTATGCAGCTGCGGTCCGCAGTCGCAGCGCAGCGAACCGAGAAGGTCTCCCGTAAAACATTCCGAATGGACGCGTACAAGAACGTTGTCCGTGTCCGAAACGTCGCCCTTTACAAGCGCTATGTGCACTGCTCCGGGATTGTCCCCGTAGGGACTGACGTATGCGTAACAGGCAAAATCGCCCCATTTTGTCGGAAGATGGCACGCAGCCTCGCGGAAAACTATTTTTTCGCGCATCAGCCTGTATTTAACCAAATCTTCGATGGAAATTATCTTAAGTCCCCATTCCTCCGCAAGCTTCAAAAGCTCAGGCAGACGCGCCATTGAGCCGTCCTCGTTTGATATTTCGCAGCAAAGCCCTACCGGTTCAAGTCCTGCAAGGCGCATAAGGTCAACAGTCGCTTCCGTATGCCCGTTGCGTTCAAGCACGCCTCCCTGCTTTGCTACAAGCGGGAAAAGATGCCCGGGCCTGTGAAGTTCTTCGGCACAGCACGAAGGATTTGCAAGGCAGCGTGCGGTATCCGCACGTTCGGCAGATGATACGCCGGTTTTAGTGTCAAATTTGTCAACCGACACGGTAAACGCCGTGCAGTGCGCGTCTGTATTGTACTGAACCATCGGCGAAAGCTTGAGATGCTTCGCCTTTTCTGCTGTCAGAGGCGCGCAGACGACGCCGCGCGCATTCGTTACCATAAAATTCATGTCTTCGGTACGGCAGAACTGTGCAGCCATGATAAGGTCGCCCTCGTTTTCGCGGTTCTCGTCGTCAACAACTATGATAATTCTGCCGTTTTGAAGCTCGCTTATCGCTTCTTCTATCGTGTTAAGCATCAAAAACCTCCGCGTTACAGCCAGCCGTTGTCCGCCAGCTTCTGCCAGGTGATATTCTCTTTAGGCTTTTCCCCGCTGTCCTGACCGAAACGTTTTTCAAGGAATTTTGCGACGTATTTTCCTATTACGTCTGTTTCGAGGTTGACTATGCTTCCCTGTTCAAGCGCAGACAGTGAGGTCTGCGCAAGAGTTTCAGGTATCAGTCCGACGGAAAATTCATTGTCCGAAACGTCTATCACCGTCAGGCTCACGCCGTCAACAGCCACTGAACCCTTGGAAACTATACCGGATATTATATCAGCGTTTGCCGCAAAGAACACTTTTTTTGTTCTGCCGCTGTTTTCTATTTTTGCAACCCTGCCGACTCCGTCAACGTGCCCGCTGACGATATGTCCGTCAAAGCGCGAGTCAGCCGCCATTGCCCGTTCTAAATTCACCAAAGCTCCGGATTCCAGGGAACCGAGTTTTGTGCGCTGTTTTGTTTCTTCCATCATTTCCGCACGAAAGCCTGCCGTATTAAAATCCGTAACTGTCAGACACGCGCCCGAAACAGCAACAGAATCGCCCTTTTTCAATTCAGGGGCAATTTCAGGAGCCGATATGTCAATCAGCCACGTATCGGCATTCTGCTTTACAGATCTTATTTTTCCGACGGTTTCAACCAGTCCAGTGAACATTCGGTTACTCCCTTTATCAGCAAATCTTCCCCGCAGGCTTCGGCAGACAGCTCTTTAAGCCTGAGCGCACTGCCGAGAGAAGCGGTTTCAAAACCTTCGGTAAAGCCGAGCCCGCTGCCTATAAGCTTCGGCGCGACGAACAAACTGAACTCGTCGGCAAGCCCCTCCCGAAGGAAAGCGCTCACGGTACGCGCTCCGGCTTCCACCATTAAGTAGTTTATACCATTTTCGCCCATTTTGCTCAATATATTTGCAAGCGGACGTTCTGATTTGAAATCAATGAGTTCTACTTTTGTGCCTTTTTCT
Organism: Candidatus Equadaptatus faecalis; assembly: GCA_018065065.1. Classification (NCBI taxonomy): domain Bacteria; kingdom Thermotogati; phylum Synergistota; class Synergistia; order Synergistales; family Synergistaceae; genus Candidatus Equadaptatus; species Candidatus Equadaptatus faecalis. The sequence goes on from JAGHTZ010000082.1 coordinate 10,485, forward strand.
TCAAAACGGCTGACTTTTTCTTCTGAAACGCCGGCATCCGCATAAAAAACTACGTTTCCTCCCACAAAGACTGCAGCGTTTTCGGGCGTTCTTAAAGACGGGTCAATAACTGCCCTCAACGGAGTTCGTCCGGGAACGTCCCTGACGGTAAGCTTCGGATCATCGGCGGCGACGGTTCCGACGCCCGTCAGAAGAACGTCGTTTTCGGCACGAAGACGCTGTGCTTCAAGCCTTGAGCTTTCGCCCGTTATCCATTTGCTTTCCCCGCTGTTCAGGGCAATTTTACCGTCGAGCGAAATACCCGCCTTTATCGTCACCCAAGGTCTTCCGCGCTCAATTCTGCTGAGAAAGCCCTTGTTCAGCCTTCTGCATTCTTCTTCAAGCAGCGGCATGCGGACTGCGATTCCCGCTTCCTTTAAAATTTCTATGCCCTTTCCGTTGACCTTCGGATTCGGGTCGCCCATTCCGGCAATTACTTCTTTCGGGTGCAGTTCTGCAAGCATTTTTGCGCAGGGCGGCGTTTTGCCATAATGCGAGCACGGTTCAAGCGTAACGTAGACGGAAGAACCTTCGATGCTTCCGGAGGCATTCTTTACCGCGTCAACCTCCGCATGGTCAGAACCGTATTTATGATGCCACCCCTCGGCAATTATTCTTCCGTCCCTGACAATCACACAGCCGACAAGCGGATTAGGCGAAGTCTCACGCCCTCCTTGCTTCGCAAGTTCTATTGCTCTTTTCATATAGAAAATATCGTTTTCGTTATACTTGTCAGTCATAATTTTCACCCGGTTCTAAATAATTCCTGTCGTTCCGGCGAAAGCCGGAATCCAGTGTCTTTAAAATTTGCACCTGATTTCTCTTACAGCGCTTCTTTAATTCTTTTCGCCAGCACCGGACCAATCCCCTGTGTCGCGGCTATGTCCTTTTCATCGGCGGCGCGCAGAGCCTTTGCGCTCCCGAACTTCGTTATAAGCTGCGAGGCTTTTGCCTTGCCTATGCCGGGTATGTCTTCCAGCGAACTTCTGCTGAAAATGCGCTCACGCTTGTGTCTGTGCGAGGTTATCGCGTAGCGGTGCGCCTCGTCCCGGACACTCTGAAGCAGGCGGAGAACAGGATCTGTAAATTCAAGCCTTACCGGCGTTTTTTCGCCCGGCAGATATATTTCTTCAAAACGCTCCGCAAGCGAAATCATCGGAATGTCAATTCCCAAATCGTGTATCGCTTTCTGTGCGAATTCAAGCTGCACCGTGCCGCCGTCTATCAGTATCAGCTGCGGAAGAGGCTCCTGCCCTTCAAGGCAGCGTTTGTAACGGCGCGTTACTGTTTCGTACATGGAACGGAAATCGTCTATTCCTTCCACCGTTTTGATATTGAAACGCCTGTAAAGCGACGTGTTGGGATAACCCTGTTCAAACACGACTGCCACCCCAACCGTCTGATTCCCTGACGTGTGGGAAATGTCAAAGCCGTCTATTCTCCACGGAAGCAGCGGAAGCTTGAAAAGCTCCTGCATGGCGGAAAGCGTTTTCCACAAGCTCTCGCCGCTGCCCGTTCCAGGCGCCTCAGGCAGCGTGTTTCTCTGCCTTGTGACACGCCATATCGCCCTTATCGTATCGCGGAGGCGTCCGGCTTCCTCAAATGCAAGCCGCGAAGCGGCGGCGTTCATTCTCTTTCTCAGCCGCTCCACAAGCTCTGCCCCGTTGCCCTGAAGCAGCAGAATAACGTCTGCGACGCGTTCCTTGTATTCGTCCTCGCTGCATTTTGCGCAGCACGGCGCCAGACAGCGTCCCAGCGCGTAGCGCATGCACGGACGCGCGCTGTCCTGACGGTTTATGTCGGAAGAACAGCTCCGCAAAGGGAGATAGCGCTCTATAAGCCTCAGCATCCAGCGCACCTCTGCAACACGGACATAAGGACCTATATAGACTGCTTCATCGTCCTCTTTTCGGCGCGTTACAAGCAGTCTCGGAAATTTTTCATGCGTTACCTTTATGTATGCGTAACGCTCGTTCATCTTTAAATCTACGTTGAAATACGGCTGGTAATATTTAATCAGCTTGTTCTCAAGCAGAAGAGCTTCCATTTCCGTTTCGGTACGTATTGTGGCTATCTCCCTGACAGTTTCCACAAGCTTGCGCAGTCTCGGGGAAGCAAAGCCGTTTGCATGGCGGAAATAAGACGAGACACGCTTTTTCAGCGATTTTGCCTTGCCGACGTAAATTATTTTGTCGTTCTCGTCATGCATCAGATAAACGCCCGGTTTGTCCGGAAAAGACCTGACGCGGCGGAGCAAATCTTCTCTTTCCAAAAAAAAATCTCCTTTTCCGTTTGCCGAAATCGGCTTCTTGGTATAGGATAGTGTCGTCACAAAAACCTTACGGAGGTATTTTAGCATGAGCCTTGCAATTTACAACGACCTGACAAGAAAACGAGAAGAATTCAAGCCGCTTGAAAACGGCAAAGTACGCATGTACTGCTGCGGTCCGACCGTATATGACTTCTTCCATATCGGAAACGCGCGTCCGTTTGTTTTCTTCGACGCAGCAAGACGCTATCTTGAAAGTCTCGGCTACGAGGTATCGTACATACAGAACTTTACCGATATAGACGACAAAATGATAAACCGCGCCAACGAACGCGGAATAACCGTCGCGGAGCTTGCGGAAGAATTTATCACAGCCTACTACGAAGACGCAGACGCTCTCGGAATCAAGCGTGCGACCAAAAATCCGCGTGCAACTCACGAAATTGACACAATTATATCAATTATAGAAAAACTTGTCGAAAAAGGGCACGCATACCCTATGGACGGAAGCGTTTATTTTGACGTGGCAAGTGATCCCGAATACGGCAAACTTTCCAAACAGAGCATAGACGAGCTTCAGTCAGGCGCACGAATCGATGTTGACGAAAAGAAAAAGCAGCCGCTCGACTTTGCTCTCTGGAAAGCGGCAAAGCCCGGCGAACCGTTCTGGGAAAGCCCGTGGGGCAAGGGAAGACCGGGGTGGCACATTGAATGCAGCGCTATGTCAACGAAATATCTCGGCGAAACGATAGACATACACGGCGGCGGAAGCGACCTGATATTCCCTCATCACGAAAACGAAATCGCGCAGTCGGAAGGCGCTTCGGGCAAACCGTTCGTCAACTACTGGATGCACAACGCCTATCTGCTCATTGACAAGGAAAAAATGTCAAAATCGCTCGGCAACTTTATGACAGTCCGCGACATCAGGAAAAAATACAATCCGCTCGTTCTCCGCTTCTTCCTGCTCAGCGCACAGTACCGCTCGCCGATAAATTTCACGGCTGAAGCGCTCGAACAGGCAAAAAGCGCGCTCGAACGCATCACGAACTGCTTCGGCGATCTTAAATTCGCTCTTGAAAACCGCAAAGCCGGAGAAAAAGACGAAACGCTTGCGCAGAAACTTGAAGCGGCGAAAAAACTTTATACGGACTGCATGGACGACGACTTCAATACAGCCGGAGCAATCGGCGGAATATTCGACGCCGTCTCGGCAATTAACGTGCATCTCACGGAACACAAAGAAATAGACAAAGAAACTCTGACGGAAGCTCTTGAATTCTTCGACAAAGCCAACTATGTATTCGGCTTCTTTGCAGAGGAAAAAGAAGGCGCAGACCCGGAAGCGGCAGAAATTGAAAAACTGCTTGCGCAGCGCACCGAAGCCCGCAAAAACAAAGACTGGGCACTATCGGACAAAATACGCGACGAACTCGCCGCCCGCGGCATAACGATTAAAGACACCCCGCAAGGCACAATCTGGACAAAACAGCTGTAATATTTAAATACGGCAAATTAAACAAGCGGCGGAATTATCCGCCGCTTGTTTGTTGTTCTTATGATTAAGAGTTACGCTTTGTATCTGTCGCCGCTGATTTCGTTAAGTTTCGCGGTGTTATGAACGGCGTTGATGTAGCGTATTGTTCCGCTCTGCGCTCTCATAACGAGCGATGACGTTTCAATACCCTTGCCCGTATAGCGGACGCCTCTGAGCCAGTCTCCGTCGGTAACGCCTGTTGCCGCGAAGAATACGTTGTCGGTCGCGACGAGGTCGTCAAGTTTGAGAACTTTGTTGACGTCCATGCCGACTTCAGCACATTTATCTCTTTCTGCGTCGCTGCGCGGCCAGAGTTTGCACTGCATATTGCCTCCGACGCATTTTATGGCGCAGGCGGTTATAACTGCTTCCGGCGAACCGCCGATACCCATCATAAGATCAATGCCCGACGCGGGGTTGCAGGTCGAAAGGCAGCCGGCAACGTCTCCGTCCGTGATAAGACGGATACGCGCGCCCGCGGCGCGGAGCTGTCTGATAAGCTCATCGTGTCTCGGTCTGTCGAGTACGCAGACTGTTACTTCAGATACTTCTTTGTCAAGGGCTTTCGCAACGGCTTTGACGTTTTCTTCCGGCGCAGCGTCAATATCAATTGCGTTTGCCGAACGCGGGCCTGTTGCTATTTTGTTCATGTAGAATATGTGTTTCGGGTCAAACATTGTTCCTCTTTCGGCAAAAGCAACAACGCTGACGGCATTCGGGAGACCAAGCGACGTAAGACGCGTACCGTCTACGGGGTCAACTGCTATGTCAATCTGAGGGTCAGTACCGACGCCGAGTTTTTCTCCGTTGAAAAGCATCGGGGCTTCGTCTTTTTCGCCTTCGCCGATTACAACGATACCGTCCATGTGTACCGTGTTAAGCATATAGCGCATAGCGTCAACGGCTGCCCCGTCAACTGCGTTTTTGTCGCCTCTGCCCATGAAACGGGCTGCGGACATGGCGGCGGCTTCTGTGGCTCTTACCATTTCGAGTGCAATGTTTCTGTCGGGTGATGACATTTTTCTGTCTCCTTTGCGTTTTGTTTTTATTTAAAACAAAGATTGAAGCCTAAAGCTCAGGGAATCTGGCAAATATTTCGTCCACGTGTTTCATGTAGTAATCAAGGTTAAACAACTCCGCAAGCTGTCCGCGTGACATCTTTTTTATGCGGCCGTCTTTTGCAAGAAGGTCAAGCAGCGGCGTTTTTGTCTCCCAGCATATCATGGCATTGTCCTGAACTATCGAGTATGCATCTTCCCTGCTGATGCCCTCGCGTTCCACCAGTTCGACAAGGACTCTTCCCGAAAACATCAGTCCGTTGGTTGCGTTTATATTCTCTCTCATTTCTTCGATATTTACAACAAGATTATTTATTATTTTGAACATTGTACTGCACATGTAGTTGAAAGTATGGAAGCAGTCAGGCCAAATTATGCGCTCAACCGATGAATGACTTATGTCTCTTTCGTGCCAGAGTGCTATGTCTTCCATTGCCGGCACCGCGTTTCCGCGAAGCAGACGCGCCATGCCGCAGACTCTTTCGCAGAGTATCGGGTTTTTCTTGTGCGGCATTGCGGAGGAGCCTTTCTGTCCTTTGCGGAAAGGTTCAAGCGCTTCAAGCACTTCCGTGCGCTGCAGATGGCGTATTTCAAGCGCCAGGCGTTCAAGGGACGCTCCGGCAATCGCAAGGTCTGTCAGAACGCGTGCATGGCGGTCTCTCTGTATAATCTGCGTTGAAACAGGATCAACCTTAAGTCCCAGAAGCTCACAGGCTCTTGCTTCAATCTCAGGCGGGCAGTTCGCGTACGTGCCTACGGCTCCGGAAATTGCGCCTACCAGCATTTCTTCGCGCACCGTTTTAAGCCGTTTGATATCCCGTCCCAGCTCCGAATAGTGATTGAGCAGTTTAAGACCGAACGTCGTCGGTTCGGCGTGTATTCCGTGTGTTCTTCCCGCACACGGCGTTTTCTTGTATTTCACAGCTTTTTCGCCGATGACTTTGCGGAGTTTTTCAATGTTTTTAACGGTAAATTCGAGGCTTTCGCCGAGCATAAGCGATGAGGCAGTATCTATAACGTCGCTGCTTGTCAGACCAAGGTGTACGTAACGCCCCGATTCACCGACAGTTTCAGCCACACAGGTGTTGAACGCAATCATGTCGTGATGCGTAACAGCTTCTATCTCATGTATTCTGTCAACGTTAAAGGCTGCTTTTGCTTTGATATTTTCAAAATCTTTTTCGGGGATTACGCCTTTTTCCGTCCATGCCCTGCATACGGCAAGCTCAACGTCCAGCCAGCGGCGGAATTTGTTTTCATCGCTCCATATTTTGGAAATTTCAGCAATCTCGTATCTTGGAATCATCGTTGCACCTCCACATAAATTGCTAAATAAAAATTACCGATTACCAAGTACCAATTATGGTGTCTGAACAAGTTCAGACATTGGAAGTCAGAACCGTAACATCTTTAAAAGATTTCAATCTCTATGTTCTTTAATGCTATTATCTCAGTTGAAGGCTTGCAGAGCAAGGCAGCCTCAATCGGTCATTGGTAATTCGTAATTGGTAATTATCTTTTCAGGAATTTCTCATGTTCTCTCTTCCAGTCTTCCCTGACGCTTTCAAGCCACTTGTCGTACACTCCGCTTGAAAAATCAGGAAAGGTGTAAAAGAAATGTTCCCATCGTCCTTTTCTCCGGCACAGCGTAACTTCGGCAAATATTCCGTCGCGCATGTACATTCTGTGTGCCTGTCCCTTTGTGGACGCAAGCAGCAGACGTGCTCCGTCTATTGTTCCGGGATCTATGTTCACCCTACGTGATTCACCCGTTTTTTTCTCTATCGCGCAGCTCGTCAGCTTCCAGTCAGGAAGTTTTGACATGGGATAAAGTCCGGGGTAGGAAAAGAAGCAGCGGTCAAGTTCAGACGCTATTTCTTCGTAATAATTCGTCCACGTGAACGGGTAAAAGCCGCTGATTTTTTCAGGTTCGCCCCACTTTTCCGCCAGCAGTTTTTTTGTTTTTTCAAAAATTTCCGTATCGCCGCGCGGCACAAGCAGTGCCGCGATTTTCTTGACAAGCGGATCGCGCGGATGACGGTTTTCGCAGTCAAAAAGCCTGCTGTCAGACATTCAGCAGCGTCTCTGTAAGGGCTTTGGCGTCGAACAGCCTGAGATCCTCCACTGCTTCGCCGAGTCCGACGTATCTTACTGGAAGATGAAGTTTGTCCGCGATTGAAAAAACTATCCCGCCCTTTGAGGTATTGTCATATTTTGTAAGCATCACGCCGCTGACCGGCATACATTTGCCAAAGCTTTCAGCCTGTACAAAAGCATTCTGACCTGTAACCGCGTCAAGAACTATCAAAACTTCCGCAGGGTCGCTGCCCGTTTCCCTTTTGACTACGCGGAAAATTTTCTGCAATTCTTCCATCAGGTTCGATTTTGTATGCAGCCGTCCGGCGGTGTCGGCAATAACGACGTCTGCGCCGGAAGCCTTTGCGGAATTTACGGCATCAAACAAAACTGCCGCAGGGTCGCTGTTTTCAGCCTGAGATATAACCTTTGTGCCTGTGCGTTCGCCCCAAACCTTAAGCTGGTCTACAGCCGCGGCGCGGAAAGTGTCCGCTGCTGCCAAAACCACCTTTTTGCCCTGATTTTTGAGCTGCAGGGCAAGCTTGCCCGCCGTTGTCGTTTTGCCGCTTCCGTTTACGCCTATCAGAAGTACTACGGACGGTTTTTTATCAAGCCGAAGAGGCTTTCCCGTATTCGGAACGCTCTCAAGTTTATTCTGAAGCATTCCGGCAAAAGCCTGTTTCAGTTCGGTGCAGTTGGCAATTCTTTTGTCAACCGCGTATTTTTTCAACTCGTCAATAAGAGCGTAGGAAGTGTCTATCCCTACGTCTCCCGTCAGGAGAATTTCTTCAAGTTCGTCCCAAAAATCGTCAGTAACAGGCTGCTCAGAGAACAGTTTTGAAATACCTTGTGCCCACCTGTTGCCGCCGTTACGAATTTTGTCCGCTAAATTTCCGAACATTACGCTTCGCCGCCGCCGTTCTGCTGTTTTCCGCGGTGTTTTCTGCCTCCGCGGTGATGATAGCGGAAATGCTTTTTCTGCTGCTTTTCTTCAGCTTCGTTATCGTCCGCAATTTCATCTTCAGCATGAAACATTTCACCGGCACTTATCTGCCTGACAGCACCGTCTGCCTGCTTCGGCTGTGAATGTCTGTTGAAACGGGCTTTGGATCTGTGTTGATGTTCTTCTGAAGTTTTTCCGTCAGTTTCTTTTTTGTCAGCGTGTTCCCTGAATATTTTGTCAACAGCTCCGTCAAACAGAAAATCTGACACGGGATCTTCCATTTTAATCAGATTCTCAAGCTCTTCGTTGACAGTTCCGGCTTCTACAGCTTTTGTGAACTGCTCGAATTTATCAATCGGCACGTCTTTTTCTCCGAGTCCCTGTATATAACATTTCAAAGCTTTTGCCCCGATATTGATTCCTGTTACCTGCACACTGCTTTCAGGACCTTTAATTTTGCTTCCTGGTGCGGGCAGACCTTCCCAAAGCTCGCTGTAAACATTGTGTTCATAGCACATGCAGCACATCAGCCTGCCGCAGATTCCTGATATTTTTGCAGGGTTAAGCGCGAGATTCTGTTCTTTTACCATTTTAATGCCCACCGGCTCGAACTGGTGCAGCCAAAAACTGCAGCAGCACGGATTTCCGCATATTCCGAGCCCGCCTATAATTTTCGATTCGTCTCTCACGCCTATCTGGCGCAGCTCAATTCTTGTTTTGAATTCCCTTGCCAAATCGCGCACGAACGCTCTGAAATCAACTCTCTGTTCGGACGAAAAATAGACAAACAGCTTTTTTCTTCCGAGCATAAGTTCTACGTCGATCAGCTTCATGTCAAGCTCGTGCGGAACAACAAGTTCCTTGACTTTTTTCAGTATTTCGCGCTCTTCAACCTTAAACAGTCCCAGTTCGTTAAGTTCCCTGTTTTCGGCAAATTTAACGAATCTGAGATCGGTAACAGCCGGTTCTGAAACTTTGGGAGCGTTTTCAGCGCGTTCAACAGTGTTTTTCATAGCCCTGTATTCCGCTTCCTGTTCGTCGTTAAGGCTTCCGGCGACAAAAGCAATATCATCGCCGCGTACAGATTCGACTACGACAATATCCTTCTGTTTCAGTTCTTTATCGGTAGCTATAATCCCGAGATAGCGGGGTTTACCGTAGACTGCCAAATATTTGTTCACAAGCTACATCTCCCTGAAGTACTGCAAATGCCATATCCTGAAGCATTGACAGCGACGTATTTTTCTGTTTTGCCATTTTTACAAGCAGTTCAGCATTGGAAGCTTTTGCAAACTCCCCCTGCTCAATATAGTAATTTATCCAGCCCTGTATTTCAAGACAGGCGGCGTCAAATTCCCCTTTTTTGCCGGAAGAATTTCTGCCGAACCATTCCGCCCACTCTGCCGGAGTCTGCGGCGGTTTGGACGCGTTCAGACATTCCTCGGGAAAATCAATGTTTATCGTCCATACACGGCTCCGGATTGTCGGAAGAAGCTTGTTTTCTTCCATTACGAACAAAATACACGCGTTTGCAGGAGGTTCTTCCGTAAGCTTAAGGAGACTGTTCTCCGCTTCAAGCGAAAGCTTGTCTGCCGCCCATATCACAGAAAGACGCCGTTTTGCCGATACAGGGTGCAGGGACATTTCCTCGTTAAGCTTGCGGCACTCCTCTATTGACGGGGCTTTGTCGGGAGTTCCGGCATAAATCAGGTCAGGATGTCTGCCGTCGCTCCATGCCCTGTCATCTTCAAGCATTATACGCGCGTAACATTCCACAAAATATTCCTGTCCCGCTGGCGGGACAAGGGCGGCTACCGACTGCGGATGCCTGCCGGAATTAACGGCGCTGCATATTTCGTTCCAGCCGCCTGAATTTTCCATAAGCGCTGCAAAATCGTTGTCAGACAATTAAATAATACCTCTGCTTTTTATTTCGGATACTATATTTTCAAAAACAACGTCAGGCGAAGCTTCTGCGGAAATACACGCCCAGGAAGCAGCGGTCCGTTTCATCTGTTCAAGATAGCCGGTGCGTATCTTTGTCATAAAAGCACAGCCTTCGCTTTCAAACGCGTCTTCCTTTCCTCTGCTTCTGACTCTGGCAAGCGCGGCGTCAGGTTCCATATCAAGCAGAATTGTCAAATCGGGAACCGGAAAATTCGAAAGCTTGAAAAGCCTGTCAAACGGTTCTATCGGCAGACCTCTGCCCCACACCTGATAAGCAAGCGTTGAGGCGTGATAGCGTTCGCAAACAACAATTTTTCCTTCTCTTACTGCCGGTTCGATAACGCGGCTGACGTGTTCAGCACGGTCAAGCATAAACAAATAGCCTTCGCTCCATGGATGAACAAGTTCCCCGCTGAGGACAAGTTCCCTGAGGATCGTACCTCCGTTCCAGCCGCCAGGTTCTTTCGTCAGCAGTACTTCCCTGCCGCAGTCTGTCTTCAAATAAGCCGCAAGCCGCGCAGCCTGAGTTGATTTTCCTGTTCCGTCAATTCCTTCTATCGCTATGAACATGCAATCACTGTCCCGTGTTAAATTTCTTTAAAGAATTCCGCAACGAGCCCGCCGATTTTATCCGCGTTGCCGCCGATTGTCTCAAGCACTTCCTCTTCCGTCAGTCTTTCATTCCTGACGCCTGCGGCATAGTTTGAAACGCAGGAAAGCACCGCTATTCTCATTCCCATGTGGCGTGCCGCTATAACCTCGGGAACGGTTGACATTCCGACTGCGTCAGCTCCGAGAAGCTTAGCCATTCGGATTTCAGCCGGTGTCTCGTAGGAAGGTCCGCGCATTGCGATGTAAATTCCCTGGAAAAGTTCTATCTTCTGTTCGGAAGCAAGCCTTGTAAGCAGATTGATATAGGCTTTGTCGTAGGTGAACGTCATGTCAGGGAATCTGTCGCCCCATTCAGGATTGTTGGCGCCTCTGAGAGGATTGTCTCCCATAAAATTTATATGGTCGGTAACGGCGATTATGCTGCCGGGCTTTATGTCCCTGCCCTCCGACGGAATCCCGCCGGAAGCGTTGGTGAACAGCACAGATTTTACGCCAAGCTCGCCGAGCACGCGCACGGGAAAGGTTACCTCTGTCATGTCGTAGCCTTCGTATCCGTGTATTCTTCCCTGCATAACGACAGTGTATTTTCCGCCGAGCATACCGAAAAGCAGACGTCCGCGGTGACCCGGCGCCGTAGATTTCGGCCAGTACGGTATGCTTTCGTAGCTGACTACCGTTTCCGCCTCCAGCATATCGGCAACGCTGCCAAGTCCCGAACCAAGCACGAGCATGTATTCAGGCGCGCTGCTTATTCTTTTCTGCAGATAATTTCTTGCTTTTCTGACTTTGTCAGCGTAGTCCATCGTTTTCCTCCGTTGCTTCTGACGCGCGGGGATGATAACGGTCGTACAAGTCCCGCATTTCCTCGTCTATGTGCGTATATTTCTGTGTTGTCAGTATTGACGAATGTCCAAGCATTTCCTGCAAGGTTCTCTGATCCATGCCGTTGCGAAGAAGATGCGTCGCGAAAGTATGCCGCAAAACGTGAGGGTGCAGTCTTGCTATAGGAATGCCCGCCTCCTGTCCGCGTTTGCGGAGTATATGCCAAAGCGAATCGCGGCCGAGCTGCTGCCCGCTTCTGCTCAAAAACAGCCACTGCAGACCGTCTCTGTTCAGTGAAGGACGCGTTTCCTCAATGTAATTTTCAACTATTCGCCGCACCGCGCCTACAAACGGAATACTGCGTTCTTTCGAGCCTTTTCCGCGCGTGTAGAGCACGCCGCTTCCGAAATCTATGTCTTTGAGAGCGATGCCGCATATTTCCGACGCCCTCATACCCGTGCCGTACGCCAGTTCAATTATTGCCCTGTCGCGTTTTCCGAACGCTGTTCCGTCCTCGCAGGCGTTGATTATGCGCTGTATTTCACCCTCGGTCATAACCTCCGGCAGCTTTTTGTCGCGTTTTGGAAGTTCGTCAAGCTTCGGCAGATGCGATTCTTCTCCGTCATAGACTAAAAAATGCGCGAAAGAAGCAAGAACTGCCGCATTTCTCTGTATCGTGCTTTTTGCCTTGCCGGCGGCTGTCAGTTCAAGAACAAACCTTGAAACGGCGTCTGCGTTTAACTTTTCAGGCACAGCGTCATGCTTTCTGCAGAACGTGTACCATGCGTTCAAATCGGACATGTATGATTTGACGGTATTCTGACTTGCCCCCCGTTCAAACAGAAGGTAATCTTTAAATCTCTCCGTAAGCAGCGCGAATTCGCTGCTAAATTCTGTTATCAAGCTGCTGCCTCCTGTACCAGTAAACCGCAGCAATAGTTTTTGCATCGACTATTTCGCCGTTCGTTATTTTTTCTTCCGCCTCGGCGGGGGAAAGGCGTACGACCTCTATCAGTTCGTCCTCGTCCTCCGGCAGTTTTGACTTTACAAGCTCTGAAGCAAAATAAACGTGCAGTTTTTCCGTAGAAAAGCCCGGCGAACAGTAGAACGAAGCAATTTTTTCAAGTTTTCCCGGCTTGCAGCCACATTCCTCCTGAAGCTCGCGCACCGCGGTATCAGCCGGATTTTCGCCGTCCTCAACCAGACCGGCGGGAATTTCAAGCAGTTCGGCGCCGGCGGCGTAGCGGTACTGCGAAACAAAAAGCAGCAGTCCGTAAGCGTCAGCGGCAAGAACAGCAGAAACGTCCCTGTGCTCCACGACTTCCCTTTTCGTCTGCACTCCGGACGGAAGCGCAACCTCATCTATTCTGAGATTAAGTATGCGGCCGCTGTAAAGAAGATTTGAAGCAATACTGCGTTCAGTTTTGTCCATTCTGCCGCCTCCCTGTACCTATTGCAGCCTGTCGCCGACAGACAGTCTTGCTCCTCTGAGCCAGTCCGCCGCGCTCTGCTGTTTTTTGCTGTCAGGCTGCACTGTTTCAAGCTTCAGCGCGTTTTCTCCGCACGCAATTACCGGCTCGCCGTTCTCTATTGCAATGATTTCTCCGGGTTCGGCAGTTTTTTGACTTTTTATCACAGACGCCTTGAAAATTCTGAGCCTTTTATCGCCGTTAAAGCAGAAAACTCCCGGCGCGTTTGACAGCGCGCGCACAAGGCAGCCGCAGGCAAATGCAGACTTATTCCAGTCAATTCTCCCCTCTGATTTGTCAATTTTCGGGGCAAGACTGAAACCGTCCTGCGGCTGGGGCTTAAATTTCCAGTTATCGGGTTTAACTTCAAAAATCAGACGCAGCATTTCGCGGCAGCCTGCTTCCGCGCAGCGTTCAAGCAGCGAATCGTAAGTATCGTTTTCCGAAATTTCTACTCCAGGCTGTGAGAGCAAATCTCCCGTATCCATTCCTGAATCAAGCTTGAAAACAGAAACGGCGGTAGTCTTCAGCCCGTCCATAATCGCTCTCTGCAACGGAGCAGAACCTCTGTAAAGAGGCAACTTAGACGGGTGCAGATTTATGCAGCCGTATTTCGGCAGGGAAAGCAGCGGTTCCTTTATAAGATGGCCGAAATCTATAACAAATATAATATCCGGTGCGTCGCTGACAATCCATTCTGTTCTTTCTGTATCGGCGGACAGCCTGTCAGTCGTAAAACACGGAATTTCAAGCTCCTGCGCCGCAATGCTGACGGGAGTGTCGTGAAGCTGAAGCCCTCTGCCGGAAGTTTTCGGAGTATTCGTAACAACCCATGCCGGCTTAAACTGTCCTGACAAAAGACGAAGGCACGCCGCGGCAAATCTGCCGCTTCCGCAAAAACCTGCCCTGAGCATCTTATTTACCGCTTTCTTTCTCAATTTTTTTCTTCATAAAACTTCTTTTAAGCGGTGAAACGCGGTCTATAAGCATTCTGCCGCGCAAGTGGTCTATTTCGTGAGAAAATACGGTAGTCAAAAATCCTTCCGTCTGCTTTGTATGCTCGTTTCCAAACTCGTCCTTATATACAACCGTCATGCTGACGGGCGACGGCACTTTAACGTAAATGCGCGGGAAACTCAGGCAGCCTTCCTCGTGTACCTCAGAACCCTCTGATTTGATGATTTCGGGATTTATCAGCGTATATTTCTCTCCCTGATAATCTATGACTATTATCTGTTTGTTAAGCCCTATCTGAGGTCCTGCAAGCCCTATTCCGTCAGCCGCGTACATTGTCTCGAACATATCGGCAACAATTTTGCGCAGCTCGTCGTCAAATACCTTTACCGGCTTATTTTCGTTTCTGAGCACAGGGTCGGGATAGGTACATATTTTTAATATGCTCAAAGAAAACATCTCCATTCGCCGCGCAGCACGCGCGTAAATAAATCCAAACTTGGTACAACAAGATTATAACACGATAAAGGCTTGAAAAACAAAACAGCGGCGTCAAATAAAACGAGGCAGTGCAAAACCGCGCTGCCCCGCATATAAAACGCTGAAAAAATTTCACACAATTTTATTCGTATATTTCCACCAAAAACCCGCGTTCGACCGCCTCGCGGAGCGACATCTTTCTTGGGGCGCCGAACCGTTTTTCTTCGCCGTCTTTTATTAAAACGATTGTGTTTTGTCGGGCTTAAACATTACGCTCCGTTCACAGTTGCGTCAAAGATTTTCCGAAGTATGTCCGAAACTTCCGAGGCGAGCTCCGCAACCTTTCCAAGCCCTTCGTTCATTCTGATTTGATAACTTCCTGCAAGTTCAGGGTCGGAAACGTGCGGAAGGTTCATGTACACGTTGTAGGACGCGGATTTTGCCGCCGCTTCAGCCAAAAGAGAGGCTGCCCCTGCGTCGCTTACCGCCCCGGGGTTTCCGCTGCGCGCTGCCAAGAGCGCAAGCTCCGCTGTTTTCACACAGGCGTCTATCATTTTGAGCGGCACTTCCGTTGAAAGCCTTACAGCGTCCTGCATTGCGGCTTTTCTCGCCCGTTTTTCAAGCTCCGTTTCCTTTTTCATGCGCAATGCGGACATATAGAACGAGAACGCGTCAATATCTTCCTGCATGAGTTTCAGGAAATTTCCGCGCAGCTCTTTTGTTTCCGAGATAAGCTGCTGCATAAGGCTTTCCTGTTCTGCAAATTTTTCTTTGCCTGCGGTCAGGTTCGCAACCATGGAGACAAGAGCGGCTGCAAGGGCACCGCAAACGGCAGAGGCGCTTCCGCCGCCGGGCGCCGGTGAATTTGACGCAAGGTCTTCAAGAAAGGCTTTTATTTCGGCGTTTTCAAAATGCATTTTCAGCACCTGTTACGCGTTGTTTTTAATTATTCCGAGTTTTTCAGCCACTTCAACGCCATAGCCAGGATTTTCGCGGAAGGCGTTACGTATCAGGCTGAGCCAAACTCCGTCTGCGTATTCGTCGTCAAGAAAATCGTACATGTACTGCGGATCTCCGCTCGTGAGATAACATTCGTCAAGGAATATGTCGTAAAAATTCATGAGCAGATATGCAAGCTGCTCCTTGTTCCGACAGATTTCCCTTATTTTGTCAATGTTCTTTTTCATTTGTACAGCCTCCTGTTTATTGTATGAATGTTGCGTCACCGAATGAAAAGACACGATAGCGTTCTTTCATTGCCGTTTTGTATGCCGCCATTATCGTATCATAGCCTGCAAACGCAGAGACGAGCATAAGCAGCGTACTTTTCGGCAGGTGAAAGTTTGTTATCAGCGCGTCAACTATTTTAAACTCAAATCCTGGGCGGATAAAGAGGTTTGAATTCATTATGCCAGGCTCAATTTTCCCTGTTTCACGCGCAAAGCTTTCAAGCGTGCGGACAACTGTCGTCCCGACCGCTACCACCCTGCGGCCTTCCGCTTTTGCGCGGTTGATTTTTTCCGCCGTTTCGGCAGATATTTCGCAAAGTTCAAAGTGCATTATATGGTCGTCAACATTGTCGCTTTTGACAGGTCTGAACGTTCCGAGCCCTACCTGAAGCGTTACGAAGACGTGCTCTACACCTGAGGCGTATATTTTTTCAAGCAGTTCGTTTGTAAAATGCAGTCCCGCCGTGGGCGAAGCAACGGAGTTCTCTTTTTCAAGCTTTGAATAGACTGTCTGATATTCTTCGGCGTCTGCCGTACTTTCCGTGATGTAGTGAGGAAGCGGCGTCTGTCCGTTTTTGTGTATGACGTCCAGCGCGTTGTCGCTCTCTGCAAAATATACGTAGCGCAGACCGTCTTCAAGACGTTCGCCGACGGTAACGACCGAGCCGCCCGAAAAAGTTACTTTCGTACCTTCGGGAAGCTTGCGCCCGGGTTTCACAAGAGCAGTCCATTTGCCCTGATTTTCAGAAACAGGCGAGAGAAAAAATATTTCAACCTTTGCCCCGTCACCGTTTTTTCTTCCTTCAAGACGCGCGGGGAGCACTCTCGTATCGTTCATAACGAGCAGGTCGCCCGGACGGAGATATTCCGTTACGTCGCGGAAAATTCTGTGTTCAAATTCCGTGCTGCCTTTTTTGATTACCATAAGCCGCGCGGAGTCGCGAGGAGACGCGGGGTTCTGCGCAATGAGCGACTGGTCAAGAGGATAATCAAAGGTTGAGGTTTTGTTAAAATCAGGCTTCATCAGTAATGCTCCAGTATGAGCCCAGGAAAATAATATTCAAGAATCTGCCGGCAGTCCCAGCCGTTTTCAGCCATTGCCTTTGCCTGTCTCTGCGGAAGTCCGACGCCGTGTCCCCAGCCTTTTCCGCTGAAAGTTACGGTTTCTCCTATGCCGTATTCGCCAAACTGCGCCGCAGGCTGAATATCCTGTGCCTTTTCAGTTTTTTCAGCTGTTCCGCTTCCGCCGGAGACAGACTGCGCAACCACGTTATTGGCTGTATCAAGCCTTCTCATGCCAAGTTCTATATATTCGTCAATTTTCTCAGGCTTTGCAAGCATTCGCATGAATTCTTCAACGCTGAAAAGTCTGTTGTCCGCAAACCAGTTCAGCTGCGCCCGTTTATCCTCAGGCATAGTACTGCGGTCTATCACTCTTTTTCTTCCGAACGCCGGAACGTATGCCGTTTTTCGCGGTGCTGAAACGACGGGCGCACCGCCGCCGAAATTTACAAGCGTGCTTTTAAGTCCTGTCAGTATGCGGAATTTGTTTCCGTTAAGCGATGCTTTTCCGCTGCTGCCCCTGATTTCAAGAGAGGCTATTCGTCCGCTTGCGTCGCGTTTTACGTTTGAAAAGGCAAGCGGCGTGCCTATTGAAAAGCCGGCGTTGTTAAGGCATTTTTCAAGTTCTTCCCTGCTGATTGTTTTAGTCCAGGAGCTGTCTGTTCCCTGCGGAAATTTGTCAGGTTTTGCGGTAAGATACGGCAGCGCCTTTCCTCCCCACACATCGCTGTTTCCCGTAGTTATTCCGCCGCTGTCCGCATGATAAAAAACAGCCGCAGGCTGTCCGTCGTATTTCAGGACAAGCCCTGCTGTTTCCTTTACAGCGCGTACGGGGCCGTCGTCAAGCGAAAAATCCGCAGAAGCCGTGCAGTTTCCGCGTCCGGCGTTAAGCTCAAACGTGCGGGCAAGCACCGCCTGGGCTTTGAGAGCCTCAATATTCCAGCCAGGGCTCATTTCTTTTTTGACGTGAGTCAGTATGTAGCCTTCAAAGCCTTCGTCAAAACTTTCTTCAGCAAAACATACCGTGCATAAAGCAAGAGTAATCGCAAACGCTGCGAACACAATTTTTTTCATTATTTAAACCTCGAAAAGAATTTCAGAAGAAGCGAAAGTACGACGCTAACAAGCAGCATTGTGCCGAACGGCGCAAATACCGTAACTTTTTTGCCGTGATATGAAATGTCTCCGGGCAGACGCCCGAACGGAAGCGAAAGTTTCCCTGCAAGCAGAAAAATACAGCCGGCAGCCGTGAGCAGCAGTCCGAAAAATATCAGCGTTTTGCCGAGCTGTTGCATTATTCCCCGTCCGTATCAAGCAGCTGAGTCTGCTGATACTGCACAAAATCAGACGGCACCGGTTTGCCGAGATAGCCCCACGATGCTTTTGTAGCCTTGCGTCCGCGCGGGGTGCGTTCTATAAGCCCTTTCTGTATCAGATACGGCTCGTAGATGTCTTCTATGGTTCTCGTGTCTTCATTAAGGGCGGCGGCTAACGTTGAAAGCCCGACAGGACCTCCTTCAAACAGCTCCACAACAGCTTTCAGATATTTTCTGTCGCTGTCGTCAAGTCCCTGATCGTCAACGCCGAGCATATTAAGCGCTTCGTTGGCGGTTGTTCTGTCAATCGTTGCCAGCCCCTTGACTTCCGCAACGTCGCGCACACGGCGCAGGAAACGCAGCGCAACACGGGGCGTGCCGCGCGAACGGAGACCGATTTCCTCCGCTGCGTCGTCATTTATTCCTATGCCGAGCACGGATGCGCCGCGTCTTACAATAGCGGTCAGTTCCTCCGGCGTGTAGAGCTTAAGCTGTTCGCATATCCCGAAACGTGCGCGGAGCGGCGAACTAAGCAAACCAAGCCGCGTCGTAGCCCCTATAAGCGTAAATTTCGGAAGCGTGAGCGAAATGCTCCTCGCAAGAGGACCTTTGCCGGTAATAATTGACAGCGAAAAATCTTCCATCGCCGGATAGAGTATTTCCTCAACGTTGGCAGGCATTCTGTGTATTTCGTCTATGAAAAGCACGTCTCCGGGCTGTATGTTCGAAAGCAGCGCGGCAAGGTCGCCTGCGCGTTCAAGAGCCGGTCCGGTCGTAACGCGGAGACTGCCGTGCATTTCTTTGGCGATAATTCCGGCAAGCGTTGTTTTGCCAAGCCCCGGAGGACCGTAGAACAGCACGTGGTCAAGCGGTTCCTCACGCTGAAGAGCCGCGGTCATAAATATGCTGAGTTTGTCTTTCAGTTCCGACTGCCCCACAAATTCTTCAAGCGCGGCAGGGCGCAGCGACTGAACGTCAAAATCGCGTTCAGGTTCGTAACGCATTCTTTCCATAAGCTTATCGTCAGTATCGGGATACATCATAGCCGCAAGCCTCCGTTAACGCCTCTGAAGCATACTGAGAGACGACCTGAGCAGTTCGGATTCCGTCCACTCTTTTTCCGGGTCAGCCATGCCTTTTGAAAGGGCAACAGCACGGGCGGCTTCGCTCTGCGAAAAGCCGAGTCCGACAAGCGCGTCCATGACGGAATTGTCAAAGCCTCCGGCGGCAAATGAAGAAACGGAACCACCGCCTGCTCCGGGAAATTTCTTTTCGATTTTGTTTTTAAGCTCGAAGCAGATGCGTTCGGCGCGTTTTGCGCCAAGCCCCGGGGCTGTAAGCATACGAGGCGATTCGCTTGTAATCGCCTGTACAACGTCGTCAAAATTGTTGTGTCTCAAAACTGTAATCGCAAGCTTTCCGCCTACGGTTTTCACCTGCACCAGTTCAAGGAAAAGTTCCTTTTCCCTTTCGTCGGCAAAACCAAACATACTGACGCCTGCGTCGCTTATCTGCATGTACGCAGGGCAGCTGAGATCTTCGCCGGCTACGGCATTGTTAATCAGCGCTTTCGAAACGAAAAGCTGTATTCCGAAACCGGAAACGTCAAGTATTATGCTGTCGTCAGTTACGGAAAGCACCTTTCCGCGAAGCGAACTTATCATTTTACAACCCTCTCAGAAGACTGTTGTCAAAATTGGAAGCGGTCATACCCGCGATGGCTATTGCCAAAGCGTCGGCGGCGTCATCAGGGGTCGGACGTTTCGGAAGTCCGAGAATTTTCGCTACCATTCCCTGAACCTGTATTTTTTCCGCAAGCCCGTAGCCGCATACCGCCATTTTAACGTCAGCTGGCTTCAGTTCATACGGTTCAAGTCCGAGTTCGGAAGCGTACAGCAGAATTATTCCGCGCGCCTCCCAGACCATTTCAGCGGTCGTTACGTTTCTGCCGAAGAACAGTTTTTCAACGGCAAAAACCTCGGGCCGGTACTGGTCAAGAATTATGTGCAGCTCGTCGTAAAGGCATTTCAGACGCTGCGTAACCGAAATTTTTGTGGGCGTCTTGATAACGCCGTACGTTTCGCATACGAGCCTGTTTCCGATCTGCGAAATTACTCCGTAGCCGCAAGTGCCAAGCCCCGGGTCAATGCCCAGGGCTCGTTTCGGCTTATTTTGCGTATTAGTCGTCAAGCTGTGCAAGAACGTCGTCCGCTATTACAAAGTTCGCGTAAACAGCCTGAACGTCGTCGTCTTCTTCAAAACGCTCTACCAGCGAGAGCATTTTCTGAGCTTTTTCTTTCGTGGTGATTGTGACCGTGTTTTTTGGAATCATTGCGATTTCCATTGATTCCACGTTGTAGCCTGCGTCTTTGAGCGCCTGGGCGACTTTTGCGAGCATAGTGGCTTCGCAGTTGACTTCAAAGCCTTCTTCTCCTGTCGTCATGTCGTCTCCGCCTGCGTCGAGAACTGCCATCAGCAATTCTTCTTCGTCAATGCCTTCGCCGACAATCTGGATTATGCCTTTGCGGTCAAAGTTCCATGCAACGCAGCCCATTTCACCGATCTGTCCGCCGCACTTCGTGAAGAGCGAACGCATAACAGGAGCCGTTCTGTTGCGGTTGTCGGTCATAGCGTCAACCATAACCGCGACTCCGTCCGGACCGTAACCTTCGTAGTAGATTTCTTCCATCGGTCCGCCGAGTTCTCCTGTTCCTCTTTTGATTCCGCGGTCGATGTTGTCCGCAGGAACGTTGCCGGCTTTTGCCCTGTCTATTGCGACTTTAAGACGGAAGTTGGCGTTCGGGTCTCCGCCGCCTTCTCTCGCGGCTGCGATTATATCCTTAATAAGTTTCTGGAAAGCTACTCCTCTTTTTGCGTCCTGTGCTTCTTTACGGCGTTTGATACCTGCCCAGTGTGAATGTCCTGACATTTTTATCACCTCATAATAGATTTAGTTTCTGAATTAAAACACGAAAAACTGCCTGTACTTCAGCACAGGTTCGGAGGAAGCGAAGCGCGCTCAACAGACCACGGCTTCGCCAGTTTCTGATTGTTTTCAAAGTATCTTCTTCGCAGCATGCGTTCACTCCGCGTCTTGCGATTTAGTACTGATATTTTAGCATAAATGAGAGCAGGACAACAGCATAAATTTAGTACTGCTGTCCGCACATTCTTTTTAATAATTTCCTATTGAGGCGACCATAACCGCTTTTATCGTGTGCAGACGGTTTTCGGCTTCGTCAAAAACCTTTGAGAACGGCGCTTCAAGCACTTCTTCCGTAACTTCGCTGCCCTTTACCGCAGGCAGGCAGTGCAGGAATATCGTTTCAGCCTTTCCTGTTGCTTTTATAAGCTCCATATTGACCTGATAGGGCGCAAGCAGTTTTTTGCGTTCTTCGTACTGCGCTTCCTCACCCATCGACGCCCATACATCGGTATAAATAACGTCCGCGTTTTCGACAGCTTCTTTTGGATCAGAGATTATTTCAATAACCGCTCCGGTTTTATCGTCTTCGGCTATCTTCCTGCATTCTGCGACAAGCTCCGGCGCCGTATGAAGCGCTTCGGGAGCGCAGACAACGAAATGAAGCCCGCATTTTGCGGCGCCTATCATAAGCGAATTTGCCATATTGTTGCGTCCGTCGCCCATAAACACAAGCTTTATGCCTTTAAGCCTTCCGAAATTTTCTTTTATCGTAAGAAAATCGGCAAGTATCTGCGTCGGATGATATTCGTCTGTCAGTCCGTTCCACACGGCAGCACCGGAATATTTTGCAAGGTCTTCAACCGTTTTCTGGCTGAAGCCGCGGAATTCTATGCCGTCAAACATTCTGCCGAGCACCCTCGCCGTGTCTTTAACGTCTTCCTTGTGCCCAAGCTGAATATCGTTTCTGCCGAGATATTCCGAATGTCCGCCCTCGTCAAAAGCCGCCACGGTGAATGCGCAGCGCGTGCGTGTCGATGGTTTTTCAAATATCAGGGCAATGTTTTTGCCGTCAAGCGCGTGCCCTCTTTCTCCGGCTTTCTTTTTGCGTTTAAGCTCTGCCGCCAAATCCACAAGGTATTCCACCTCTGCAGGCGTATGATGTTTCATTGTGAGAAGATGGCGTCCGTGCAGCTGTTCTTTCATTTACATTTCCTCCTTAAAGCTTTTCACAAGCTCAAAAAGTTTTTCTTCAAATTCACCGGCAGAGGCGTTGCAGAACGGCGTACCGTGTCTGAACATCACAAAGCCCGAAGGTGTTCCCGCTATGCCGAGGTCTGCGTTTGCCGCTTCCCTAGGTCCGTTGACCTCGCAGCCCATAACGGCTACGGTTGTTCCGTCGGGCAGATCGTCGGGCAAAAGGGCGCGAACCTTTTCGGCAAGGGTGATTACGTCTATTCTGCGACGTCCGCAGGTCGGGCAGCTGACAAGATTGTAACCTCGTTTTCTTATGCCTGCGGCGTTGAGTATGCTGTAGCCTGTTTTTACTTCTTCGACGGGGTCAGCTGTGAGGCTTACCCGTATCGTGTCTCCTATTCCCTGCAAAAGCATTGCGCCTATACCGACTGAGCCTTTGACAATTCCTGAAATTCCGAAGCCCGCCTCCGTTATGCCTATGTGCTGCGGGAAATTCCAGCGCTGCGCAAGTATGGTGTTTGCCCTGACGCTTTCCTGAACGCTGCTTGATTTTGCGGAAATTATTACGTTGTCAAAATTATTGTCAAGCAGAAGCCTCAGCTGTTCTTCAACCGCCGAAACGAGCGCAAGCGCGCGGTCGCCGTTTGCCGCCGCAAGCTGCGACGCGTTGAGCGAGCCACCGTTCGCGCCTATCCTGATTACCGCCCCGTTTGCCTTCGCGGCTGCAACTATTTCGGGAACTGCCTGCGGACTGCTCATGTTTCCCGGATTGATACGCACGGACGGGCAGCCGGAATCAAGCGCGGAAAGCGCAAATTTATGGTTGAAATGTATGTCTGCCATAAGCCTTAACTTTGAGCGGCTGACAAGCTCGCGGAACTGTTGCGCCGTATCCATTGACGGAAACGCGACTCTCGCAAGCTCGCAGCCCGCTTCGCGCAGGCGTTCCGTCTCCTCAAAACACGCGTCAGGGTCGGACAGCCGCGCCGTAAGCATGCTTTCAACGCGTACGGGATTGTTACCGCCTATTTTAAGACCGTTAACGTCAACAACTTTCGCACTCATTTATATCACCTCAGCGGACAAGCCGCAAAATGTCAAGTCCCGTTACGTAGATTATGAAAAGAAGCAGCAGCACAAATCCTGCATAGTGCACCGCGCCTTCAAATTTTGCTGAAACCTTTCTGCCCGTAACAAGCTCCGCAAACGCGAAAACTATTCTGCCGCCGTCAAGCGCAGGGAAAGGCAGAAGATTAACCAGTCCCAAATTGAGATTTATCAGTCCGAGGAACATAAGGAAGCTCCATAAGCCCTGCTTCGCCGCCTCTCCGGACATAACGGCTATGCCGAGCGGTCCCGAAATTTCCTCCTTGTTTCTTCCAATCAGCAGTCTGCCGAGCGAACTGAAAATATCGCTGCTCATACGAAACGCAAAACGCAGCGCTTCGGACATTGACTGAATAAGCGAAAAACGCAGTTTGCGCGGCTGTATGCCGAGCAGTCTCCCGCCGTGTTCTTTGCTGACAGGAACGCTGGTTTTAATGCAGATCTCTCTGCCGCCGCGCAGATATACAAGCTTAACGCTGTCGTCAGACACGCTGCGCAGAGTTTTGCTGATGTCTGCCCACTGCTTTATTTCAATATTGTTTATCTTTTTTATAACGTCTCCGCTGCGCAGCCGTATTTCAGCCGCCGGAGTGCCTTCCATAACTTTTCCGACCGTTGCCGTTTTCAAATCCCACGTACCGTTCGCAAAGAGATAGCTGCTGAACAAAAGCCATGCAAGCAGAAGATTTACAGAAATTCCGGCGGCAAGAATAACAAGCCTTTCCCACGGTTTTTTGGCGTAAAGCGCTCTTTCGCGCGGAATTTCAGAATTTTGGGCTTCGGGGCTTTCATCTTCCCCTTCGAGTTTAACGTAGCCTCCGACAGGGAAAGCACGCAGCGAGTATTTTGTTTCGCCCTTCTGCTTTGAAACAATCAGAGGACCCATGCCGAAAGAAAATTCGTGTACGTAGACGTTCCGCCACTTTGCGGCAAGGAAATGCCCGCCTTCATGCGATACAACGCATATTCCGATAACTACCAGAAATGCCGTAAAGGTAAAGAGCATTATTCAGACCTCCTGAGGCAGCTTTCCGCCGCGAGCCTTCTGCCTTCGCCGACAAGGGCGACAGCGTCTTCAAGCGAAGCCGGCGCTGAGCCGCTCCAGTTTGAAAGCACGTCCTCAACAACGCAGGCAATGCCGGTAAAGGATATTTTCCCGTCAAGAAACGCGGAGACCGCCGTTTCGTCGGCACCGACAAGCAGCGCGGGATACGCGCCGCCTTTTTTCCCTGCTTCAAGCGCAAGCGGAAAACACGGGAAACGATTTCCGTCTATTTCGTCAAAACGGAGGTCAAGCCCTGCAGGCTCAAGTGCTTCAATTCCGCGCTCCGCAAGCGGAAGCCTGTCAGGCCACGCGATTGCTGAGGCGGACGGCAGTCTCATGTCGGCTTTTGAAAGCAGCATTTTTGTCGTTCCGTCAATAAAGCGGACAAGCCCGTGCACGTACGAACCGGGGTGCACGAGAGCGCCGACCTTTTCCTGTGCCATGCCGAAAAGCTGCGCCGCTTCAATGCACTCAATACCTTTGTTCATAAGGGTTGCGCTGTCTATCGTTATCTTTGCGCCCATATTCCACGTAGGGTGTTTCAGCGCGTCGGAAGGAGTTACCTTTTCCATCTGTTCAGCCGTAAAGCTTCTGAACGGGCCTCCTGAAGCGGTAAGCCAGAGCTTGTCAACCTCTTCCGAAGGTGCACCCTCCATACACTGCCATACGGCGCTGTGTTCGCTGTCAACGGGACGCAGCTGGTTTTTATACTGAACGAGCGGCATAACCCACGGACCTGCCACCACAATACTTTCCTTATTTGCGAGAGAAACTTTTTTGCCCGTTTTAAGAGCGCACTGCAAAGCAGGGATCGCCGCCGTTCCTGAAGACGCGAATACGACCTGGTCAATCTCCGGAGAACAGGCGATTTCAGACAACCCCTCAACTCCTGAAAGGCAGGTGAAATCATTATCTGAAAACGGCGCTTCAGGATTGCTGAGGCAGAGGATTTTTGAAGAAAAAGAACGTCCGAGCTCTTTCAGTTTCTTTTCGTTTGAATTTGCGGCAAGGGCAGCCACCCTGAAACGCTCAGGAAAACGCGAGCAGACGCCAAGCACGGAACTGCCTACGCTTCCCGTTGCGCCTATAACCGCTATGTTTTGTATTTCGCTGCGTTCTGTCATTTTACAAAAAGTCCGAAAATTATATAGGCGATAACAGCGTTCACAAGCATAGCGCCGTGCCGGCGGACACTACCGTCAGAAGCCTTAAAATCCCGAAAAGAAACTGCCATTGCATTACCGCCCTTCGTTCCTGTCTCCGCCTGTATATGATAACTCTCAAAACGCGATATGTCTAACACTTTCGGCAAAACGTCCAAAACAAAACGGCGCAGAACGAAACCGCGCCGTCTGTTGTTTGATATTTAAGTCTGCCGCTCAGGCTATTTTTTAATCAGCTTTTTAAGCTCCTCAAGCTCATTCTTAAGCGTCTGAATTTCCGTACCCTGTTGCGCGACCGTACTTTCAAGCACGCTGTTTTTATCGTTAAGATACTTCACCTGTTTCTGAAGCTCCGCCTTTGTCTTTGCCGTTTCGCCCTTGCCGAATTTCAGGCTGAATCCGACGTTGTACGCGTTCTGGCTGTCGTTTCCGTTGCTGATTGACGTTGACGCCGAGAGCATCATATTCGGGCTCGGTTTGTAGGCAAGTCCTATCGCTTCCGCGTTTGAACCTCTGTAACCGCCGTACGCAACCGCGCCGACAAGCTTGTCGCCTGCTTCGCCGCTCGGTTCAGCAAAGTGCAGTCCGGCCAATGCCGCTGATATTGCGCCAACTTCGCGGATTTCCTGCGTGTTGGCGTTAATTTCGTTCTGCAAATGTCTTTCAACAGCCTGAGCTCTCATCGATTCAGCCGCTATCGCCTGATTTGTCTTATATAGCTGTCCCGTTGTCGCCGCGGAGGTTCCGCCTTCGGCAAGTTCAGCCGCTTTCACATTGCTGATTGTCGTTCCGTTGCTGCCCAAAAGTTCAATTTTCGACTTGTCCGCATTATAGTGTACGGCATTTGCGTCTTCTCCGCCGCCGCCGCTCGGAAGATTGCTGATTATGTCAAATATCTGTCCGCCGTTGACCGCGTCTGTTGAGCCGCTTTCTATCGCGCCGTTGGCAACGTTGACTATCTGTTTCAGATGTCCTTCGTCTCCAACTGATACTACACCTTCGGCTGCGCTTCCGCCCGTGAAATTGTAGGTTTTCGTTCCGATTGTCGCGCTTGATATATTTGCCGCGTCTTTTGTTACAGCGTTATTGCCGAGCGCGACTGAATTTGCGTGTGTTGCCTGCGCGCCGCTGCCGAACGCAATTGTTCCGGCGTAGTCGGCTGCCTGACCTTCAACACCCGCAACCGCGCCTTTACCGAACGCGAACGAGTAGTCGCCGTATGCCTTGCTCTGGGCGCCTCCCGCGAAGGAAGCCGTTCCGCCGGCGTTTGTTTGAGTGCCTATCGCTACAGAAGCCATTCCGACGGCGTTCGTATTCCAGCCAATCGCCACGGCGTAGTTTCTGTGTGCTTGAGCTCCGCTACCCATCGCTACGGAATAGTTGCCGCTGGCATTCGTCTGGTAACCCATCGCCGTGGAATAATTTCCGCCGGCATTCGTGTCTTTGCCCATCGCTGTGGAATAATCTCCGCTGGCATTGTTATTTCCGATTGCTACAGCGCCAATGCCGCTCGCATTTGCGCCTGTTCCGAGCGCAAGCGCGTTTTCCGCCGTTGCCCGTGCATCGTTGCCGAATACTGCCGAGTTCTTGCCTGAGGCAAGCGTGCCTTCAGACAACGAAGTACCTATAGCTATTGCGTTTTCGCCGCTTGCAGTTACACCGGGCGCATACGGCTTCGCATATCAGTCAAATATATTATCCTCAGTAATAACCCCAAGACTTGCCATAGCTGCAACAATTTCTTCAGCAGGTTTGTTTTTCCATTCGTTTACATCCAAAGCCCAGCTTGGATCAAACAGCCAACTAAAATTACTCCACTCTGTCGCGTAAGTGACAGGGTCATTGATAACTTTCTTTATAAACTCGCAATAATATGATTTTGATCTAGACCCTAACGCGATAGTGTTGTCTCCGCCGTAAACAGGCGTGCCGCTGCTGTCGTCCATAGTACCCGCGACTGCGCCGTCACCGAACGCAAAGGAATTTGCGCCGTACGCTGTACTGCTGCTGCCCCCTGCAAAGGAATTTGCACCGTATGCTGCGCTGTTGCTGCCCCCTGCAAAGGAACTTTTGCCGTTTGCAGTCGTATTAAAGCCCATCGCTGTGGAATTTTCGCCTTCCGCTCTCGTAGTATTGCCCAACGCTGTGGAATAGTCGCCTTCCGCTCTCGTCCATAAACCCGTTGCTGTGGAAGCACGTCCGCTTGCGGTCGTCATGTAGCCCATCGCCGTGGAAGCCTCATTGGTTGCACATGTAGTGTAGCCCATCGCTACAGAATAGTTCCCGCTTGCGCTCGTCATGTAGCCCATCGCCGTGGAATCATGTCCGATGGCGTTCGTGTTCTGACCCATCGCAACAGAATAGTTGCCGATTGCGGTCGTTTGGTAGCCCATTGCCGTGGAATATTCTCCGCTTGCGGTGTTGTCGCTGCCGTTGTCAACGTAAATACCACCCGTTCCGGCACCTGAATCGCTCCAAGACGTCGCCATTGCCGGCGATACCGCAGCAAAGATGAATGACAGGAGCATGAATAGTGCTGCTAACTTCTTGAAACTTCTCATGTTGTTTTTCTTCCTTTCAAAATAAATTTTGCACAACTGAAATCTGATTTATGACGATAAAAACTCTCGCCGCAGCGTGACACACAAACCCGACGGAATACGTTCCGCCGCTTTGTTTATTTTACGGCGGCATTGACTGTTGTGCAAGTATTGATTTTCAAAATTTCGTCATGTGTCCCTCCAAATTTCGTCATACCCCTCTATTTAAATATCTTGAAAATTTCGCTTTTTTTGGAAACTCAGCCGTTTTTGAAACACAATAAAAATACAGCTGCCATGCGGTTTCGCATTGACAGCTGTTTCCATTTTTACAAATTTTTTGCAGAGCGTTTTTCAGGGGTGTCAGTCTTGGGGTAATTTGTATAACGTCAGGACAGGCAGGTTAAAAATTGTGTTTTTGACCGTTTTTTGAGACGAGGTTCAAATACAGACGCCGCAAGGCTTCGCAAGGACAGGTGTTTCCATTTTTTTGTCTTTTTTCAAGATATTTATATAGAGGGTGCTGACGATTTTTCGTCGGGCATGGCTTTTCTGAAACAGTTGTATGACCTGCCGAGGTCTGCATTTGCGGCTGTTTCTCGGCAGAGAGGCTGTGCCTTGTATATCTCTCACGCATTACGTGATGCGGCTCCAAACGGAGGTAAGCCCGTTGCTTTTCAGCTAAAGCTCTGCAACACTTCGGTAACGGCACGCTTAGCGGTCGG
>JAGHTZ010000083.1 GCA_018065065.1 Candidatus Equadaptatus faecalis
ATTCTCGAAGGTATGGCTTTTATTGCAGCGAACAGAATGGAGCTGGAGCCCAATGCGACCATAGGTCTTCACACGCACGTTGACGACGAAGAGGTGTACGCGATTTTCTCCGGCGAGGGAATTTTTGAATACGGCGAGGGCGAATGCCCTGCTCTGCCGGGCGACGTTTTCGTTACTCACAAAGGAATGTCGCACGCGCTCAGAAACACGAGCAGCACCGAGCCTCTCGTTTTCTTCGCCGTCGTGGCAAAGAAATAGCGCAGCACACGCATAGGCGTTTCATCAGCGCAAAAAGCACAAAAAAACTCCGGATTTCTCCGGAGTTTTTTATTTGCGTGTATTCAGGCACTGCGCTTTATGCCGTCCGGTTACAGTTTTTCCACCGCGTTTTTAATTCTTTCCATTCCCTCTTCGAGGTAGTCGTAGTCTCTGCAGTATGCAAGGCGGATGTGTCCGGGGCAGCCGAATACTTCACCGGGAACCGTTGAAACGCCTGCGTTTTCAAGCAGCCACGAACAGAATTTGAAGCCGTCTGTTTTAAGTTTCTTAATGCTCGGGAAGGCGTAGAAGGCGCCTTTCGGAACGACGTAGTCAAATGCGTCGATTTTCGCAAACCAGTTCATAACCATGTCGCGGCGGCGTTTGTATTCTGCGACCATCGTTTTGACGTCTTCGTCTGCGCTGCGGAAGGCTTCCGCTACGCCTGCCTGCGCGAATGCCGTTGCGCATGTCGTAAGGTTCTGGTGGCATTTGTTGACGTAGGGGCGCATTGCGTCAGGGCAGATTATCCAGCCGACACGCCAGCCTGTCATTGACCACGTTTTTGACGCTGCCGAGAGCGTTACCGTGCGTTCTTTCATTCCGGGAAGGCTCGCAATGCTGACGTGCTCGCCCTCGTAGAGGAAGCTTTCGTACGGCTCGTCGGAGAGCACCCAGAGGTCATTTTCTATCGCAATTTTCGCGATTGCGCTGAGGTTTTCTTTCGTATAGACTGCGCCGCAGGGGTTGTTGGGCGTGTTGATGAGGATTGCTTTCGTTTTCGGCGTAATTGCTTTCGCAAGCGCTTCCGGACGAAGCTCGAAATTGTCTTCCATGCTTGTCATAACGGGGACAAGTTTGACCTGAGCTATTGCCATCTGGTCTGCGTACGCTGAGAAATAAGGCGCGGGAAGAATTATTTCGTCTCCGGGCTCGCAGAGCGTAAGAAGCGTCGCCGTCAGGGCTTCGATTGCGCCGACCGTTATTACTATGTTTTTGTCAGGGTCAACGTCCATATTGTTGACGCGTTTGTATTTGGCGGCTACCGCTTCGCGGAGCTCCTGAGTGCCGCCCATGTCCGTGTAGTGCACGTCGCCGTTCTGAAGCGCGCGTATCGCCGCGTCTTTTGCGGATACCGGCGAATCAAAATCGGGGCGTCCGATTTCCATGTGAATTATCTTTTTTCCTTCGGCTTCAAGCACGTTCGCACGGGAAAGTATTTCGCGGATGCCTCCCGACATTGGGATTGACGCCATTCTTGCGTTCGGGAATGTAACTTTGGTTGCCATTTTGTCCGTCACTCCTTGCAATTTGTGAAAATTTGAACTATACGACAGAATTATACCACGCTTGCCGCCGTATGGCGCATTTTTTTTAGCCGTACATCCGCTTCGTCCATTTAGCTCGTTTCAGTAATTGATTTTCTTGGTAATTGGTTCTCACCAAGCGCGCGTCCGCCTTGCCTTTTCTCCTTCACCGTAGTAAAATAACACCATACTGACAGGAAGAGTTGATATCCATGAGAAAGTACAACAAGGTTACTGACGGGATTATTGCCAAACTGCGCGAAATTTGCGGCGCGGAGAACGTTTGGACGGAGGGCGGAAAGATTGCCGACTGTTCGCACGACGAAACTTCCGTACTCACAGAGGCAAAGTACAGCAAACCCGACGTCGTTGTCGCGCCCTGCTGCGCCGAGGAGGTTTCGCAGATTTTGAAGCTGGCGAATGAGAACGTCATTCCAGTTACCCCCCGCGGAGGAGGCACAGGGCTTTCAGGAGGCTCTATTCCTGTCTGCGGCGGCATTACGATATGCGACGACAGGCTGAACAAAATTCTTGAAATAGACAGGCAGAATCTTCTGGCTGTCGTACAGCCGGGCGTTGTAACGGCGCACATCAACGCCGAGGCGAACAAATACGGTCTCTGGTACTGCGGATATCCGATGAGCGTTGACGAATGCCACATCGGAGGGAATATCGCCGAAAACGCGGGCGGAGGCATGGCTCTGAAGTACGGCGTCACAATGCGCCACGTGCTCGGGCTTGAGGTTGTCACCGCAACGGGCGAGATTTTGCAGCTCGGCGGAAAGCTCATGAAGAACGTCACAGGCTTTAACCTCAAGGAGCTTTTCATAGGTTCCGAAGGCACTCTCGGCTTTGTAACGAAGATTATCGTCAAGCTTCAGCCTGTTCCGAAGTACAGAAAAGCGCTGCTTGCCCTTTTCAAAAACACAGACGACGCGATAGCCGCTGTTCCTCAGGTGATTACAAAGGTCGGCGTAGTTCCTTCGGCAACGGAGTTTATCGACCGTTACTGCTACGAAGCGTCGTGCAATTTCCTTGGCGCAAAGCTTCCGATAGAGGGCGTGGGCGCAACTCTGCTGATAGAGTTTGACGGAACTGACGAAGCATTGACTTTGGCAATAGCCGAGAAGGCGGGCAATGTGTGCGTTGACGGCGGCGCGATAAACATTTTCGTCGCGGAAAATGACGAAATGCGCGACAAACTTTGGTCTGTCCGCTCGCACATTGATGAGGCTCTCCGCGTAACAGACCCGACGCATATTGACGAGGACACGGTTGTCCCCGTTTCGGAAATCGCGGCGTTCTGCAGGGAAATTTACGCAATCGGCGATAAATACGGCGTTAAAATCGTTAATTTCGGACATGCGGGCGACGGCAACCTTCACCCGACAATCGCAAGAAAAGAAGGTCTTACCGACAGCGAATGGGAAGTGCTGGCAGAAAAGGTCGTCAGCGACATTTTCAAGCTTGCAAAGAGCTTCGGCGGCGTGCTTTCGGGCGAACACGGCGTCGGTCTGACGCGCACGGCATACTACAAAGAACTTTGCGAGCCAAACGAATACAGCCTTACTCTTTCAATCAAGAAACTGCTGGATCCCAACGGCATTATGAACCCGGGCAAAGTTTTCCCACTCGAAGACATCTAACAAAAACTTGCGTCTTGCCCGCCCGTCATTCTGCGGAAGCCAACGGCTTAGCGCAGAATCTAGTGTCGTTATCAAAAAAAGACCTCCGAGCGGAGGTCTTTTTTGCTGTTTGTGTTATTCTTCGGATTTTCTGAGTCTGATATACTCAGCAATCAGCTTTACCGTATCGTCAATCGTAATTTTGCTGCTGTCTATTACTATGTCGTAGTTCTCTATTCTTCCCCATTTGTGGTCTGTATAATAGCTGTAATAACTTGCGCGGTCTTTGTCCGTTTTGCGGTTGTATTCCTCTGCTTCTTCAGGTGATATTCCTTTTCTTGCCGCGACGCGTTCCTTTCTTGCCTCAGGAGACGCGTGGATAAATACGTTGACAAGGTTGCAGTCTGTGTCTTTCAGCACGTAGTCTGAGCAGCGGCCGACAAAAACGCAGGGCCCCTGCGCGGCCATTTCCCTGATTGCCTGAAACTGCGCAAGGTAGAGCTGCGTGCCCAGAGGCAGATTCGCGCCGGCTGCGCTTAAGCCGAGCGTCCAGCCGAAGAACAGGCTCGTCTTTGATTTTTCGTCGTATTCTTTAAGCACCTGCTCCGCAAAGCCGCTGGCTTTCGCGGCTTCCGTCAGTATTTCCTTGTCGTAGCACTTTACGCCGAGCAGCGCGGCAAGCTTCTGTCCTACTTCAAGTCCGCCGCTTCCGCTTTCGCGTCCTATCGTTATTATCGTATGTCCGCTCATAACGTTCACCTCTCATAATTGACTGTCTTTATTTTAGCACAAAAACTGTGCGCACAAGGCGCACAGTTTTACTGATTTTTATTTTCCCATAAGGTGCAGAAGACCCATCGTCAGGGGCGGATAGTAGGTAAAAAGCATCAAGCAGAGCACCATGGCGATGAACGAAGGAAGTATCGCTCTGGATATCTTTTCTATGCTGACGCCGGATATCGCGGTAGCAACGAACAGGTTTATGCCGTACGGCGGTGAAATAAAGCCGCAGGCAAGGTTGACTGTGATTATAAGGCCGAAATGTATGGGATCCATGCCTATTGCTTTGACGACCGGCAGAAGTATCGGCGTAAGTATTATGACCGCGGCGATATTGTCAACAAAGCAGCCGATGATAAGCAGGAACACGTTTATCGCAAGCAGCAGAAGCACCGGACTGCCTGTCATCGTGTGCATCCACGCCGCAATGTGCGCCGGTATCTGCGCCATTGCAAGATACGCGCCGAACGCCATCGAAAGCCCTATCATAAATTCCGTTGCGCCGTTTATCAGCGCAGCCTGGCGGAAACATTCGTAGAGCGTTTTGAAGTCAAGCTCTTTGTATATGAATTTTCCCACGAAAATTGAGTAGGCAACCGCGACGACCGCGGCTTCCGTCGGCGTGAATATGCCTCCGTATATGCCGCCGAGTATTATCACGGGGACAAACAGCGCCCATATTGCTTCTTTGAACGTTTCCCACACGTGCTTCAGCGTAGGCGGCTCCGAAACGTAGGAATAGTTGTTTTTCTTCGCCGTAAAATAGCAGACCGTCATGAGCGCAAGTCCTATTATTATGCCCGGCACTATGCCCGCTATAAACATGTCGCCTATTGAGCACTGCGCGACTATGCTGTAGATTACAAAAGGAATACTCGGAGGAATGATAACGCCTATAGTGCCCGCCGCCGCCGATATTGCCGCCGCGAACGAAGGGTCGTATTTTCTGTCCACCATTGACGGTATCATAAAAGAGCCTATCGCGGAAACCGTTGCAGGTCCGCTTCCCGAAATTGCCGCGAAGAACATACATGCCAAAACCGTAACCATCGCCAACCCGCCTGTTATAAATCCCACAAGCGCGTCCGCAAAGTTCACGAGCCGGCGCGAGATTCCGCCGTTGCACATGAGAGCGCCCGCAAGAATAAAGAACGGTATCGCAAGCAGCGGGAAGGAATCAAGCCCTGTGACCGCCTTCTGCGCAAGCATTTCCATCGGAATGTCCGACGTGAGAGCCATTGATACGGCGGTTGAAAGCCCCAAAGTGATGCCTATTGGAATGCTGAGGGCAATCGTAAATATCAGAATCGCAAAGAGGATAACGCCTTCCATTACGCTTGCTCCTCCTTTTTCGTTGCAGGGTTGTAAATGCCTTTGTGCAGCTTGTAAATTTCAACAACAAGCCTTGCGCACATGAGCAGACAGCCGGCAGGAACAGCGGCATACGGCCACGTCATCGGAATATCCATTGCCGCGGAAACCTGCCCCGTAGAATTCAGGAATACGAGCAGTTTCGTGCCGTACCACACAAGCAGAAGGCTGAATACAAACCACACGATCAGGACAAAATATTCAAACAGCACACGGTTTCTGCCTTTGATCATGTCAGCAAACATTTCGACCCTGAAATGGTCTCTCGTTTTCACGGCGTAGCTTGCGCCTATCCACGAAAGCCAAAGAAATATAAAGCGCGCCAGTTCTTCGCTCCAGGAAAGCGAGTTGGCGAAAACGTAGCGCATGATAACCTGCAGAAAGACAATTATTGTCATAAAGACAAGAGTCCACACGCAGAAATATTCTTCAAAATTATCAAAAAACTTTTTTATCGTCATCGTGCCGCACCTCTGAACCAAACAGTGCGCTCCCTATGCGGGAGCGCACGAAATAACAAACGTAATTACTTCTGGACTTTTCTTGCAATCTCCATAATTTCCTTGCCGAGTTCGGCTTCAAACTGTTTGTAAACAGGTTCCGAAGCGGCGATAAATGCTTTTTTCTGCTCCGGCGTGAGCGTGTTGCATTTCATACCGGCTTTGATGCACTGCTGTTTGAAGGATTCTTCCTGCTCAGCCATAACTTTTCTCTGTGCGAGGCAGGCGTCCGTTGCACATTTTTCGACAAGTTCTTTCAGATCTTTCGGAAGACCTTCCATAAACTTCTTGTTTGCAATGATAAGCTCGAACGAGAAAACGTGTCCCGTTTCTGACGCGTATTTCTGAACTTCAAAGAATTTTCCGTCAACGATAAGCGCGTACGGGTTTTCCTGAGCGTCAACAGTTTTCTGCTGCAGTGCAGTGTAAAGCTCGCCCCAACTCATAGGCGTCGGGTTTGCGCCGACCTGTTTGAAGTATGCCATGTGCATCGGGTTTTCCATGGTACGGATTTTGATGCCTTTCATGTCTTCCGGCGTGTAGATCGGGCGTTTGCTGTTCGTAACGTGGCGCATACCGTTTTCAAGGTAACCGAGAACCGCAAAGCCTTTTGATTCGAGGTAGCCGTTGAGCGTTTTTCCAAGCTCGCCGTCAATGCCTTCAAATGCTGTTTCCCTGCTTGAGAAGAGATAGGGAATGTCAACGATCTGGACGCGTTTGTCAAAGCCTGCGAGCGGCGACGTTGCAGGAATTGCCATCTGCAGCGTGCCCATTTGGACTGCTTCGCTCATTTCACGGTCGCCGCCGAGCTGTGCGTTCGGATAGATTTCAACCTTGATTCTGCCGTTTGAAAGCTTTTCAAGCGGTTCCTTGAACTGTTTGTTCATCGCCTGAATTGTCGGGTGAGAATCGGAGTCGATAGAACCAACCTTAATGATTATCTGGTCGGATGACTGCGCGTTCTGTGCTGCCTGCGGCGCTTCCGTTGCCGCTTTGTTTGAAACAAAATACCAGCCGCAGAAAACGACTGCGAGTACGAGAATTATTGCTACTGCCTTTTTCATAAGTTGTCCCCCCTGTATAGAGTGCGCAGTACAATTACTGCATCGCTTTAGCGTAGTATAACGATAGCATAATCAACCTCATAGTGCAAGCAAAATAATCATCCGTAAACAATAAGTGCGGAAACAAAACAAACAGGGAAGACGATTGTCTTCCCTGTTGAAAAAAGGCTCGGCGGCGACCTACTCTCCCACAGATACCCTCTGCAGTACCATCGGCGATGGGGAGCTTAACTGCCGGGTTCGGCATGGGACCGGGTGTG
>JAGHTZ010000084.1 GCA_018065065.1 Candidatus Equadaptatus faecalis
AAGTCTGAAATACATAACAACGGTTCCGCTTCGCGAAAGCAGGGACGTAAAACTTCCGAAAGCACTTCTCCGGATAGTGCCGAAAGAGGTGCGGGAAACAAGAGGCGCAATACCGCAGTTTGCGATATTCCTTGATACGAAAAACTGCTGCGGAATAATCAAATGCATCGGGCAGGAATACTCGGACAAGCTTGCTCAAAATCCTGAAACCGGCAAAACAGAGTTCGTCCGTGAAGCGCCGGACAAACTCCCCTACGATAAATATCCTGTAATTGAAAAAACTGAATAAACAAACAACACAGACGGAGCATTAACTCTCCGCCTGTGTTAAATGCTCGTTACCGCCAATGTCTTATCTCTTTGCATGCTCTGCGTGAAGCTTCGCCGTCTCTCGCGCATTTGTTCCACTCATTGCTGCCCGTTTGCGGCAAGCTCAGCAACATTTCTCCTCTGCGGTCATACATTGCGCCGTCAGCGGAAAATCCTGTTTCTATAAGCATAATACACTTTTTGGTTACAGAGTCCCCCGCTGAAAGAAACTACACCTCGTGCCAAGATATAGTTTCTTTATAGGCATTAAATTTCTTCACAAAGTATCTGTCGCTATTACCATAATGCCCTACACACTTAAATCTTAAAGTAACAGAATCTTCGTCCCAACAAAAATCTATAAATCTTGGGTATTCATATGCACCATCTTTGGTACTAGGGCAGGAGCGCATTTCACCCCAACTCAAATCACCACCTCGGCACGACCATATTTCTCCATAATTTTCATCATATACATACAAATCATAATTTCTGCGTTCAACATTGGATATTTTCAAGACAACGCCACGCATTTTCAAATAGTCCAGACGCCCGCGGTCTTTTGCTTTTCTTTCGTTTAACTTACCCAAGGTCTTCGGCAACCAACAAACAAGTACAATAAAAACAATTACACATATTACAAACATAACAACATCGCTCCTCCTCTAAATTATACCAATAAATGGCGAAATCCTATAAAGTAATTTTGTTTGACACTTTTTATATCAAACATTCTTGTTTTCAATTTTTTCAGTAGTCACCTCCAACATCTATAAACTGCTGCGTTTAACGGAAGTGCATGAAACCTTACACGTCTCACAAAGCAAAACCGCTTTTTCAACAGCAGAAAGTATTTCTGTCATATCCGCAGAAGCTGAAATTAGTTTTTCTATGCCGCCAAGAGCATCTGCTATTTCTTTGCTGTTGTCATCTGCAACAGTTTTGTTTGCGTAGCGAAGCATTTCGCAAAGCTTTTGCATTTCTTTTTTGCATTTTTCATCTTTTATGCTTATGGCAATTTTCTCCGCTTTCTGTTCCAATGAATTATTTAACCGCATTTTTTCCAACACGAAAGCGTCTTGATTCGCGATATAACTGGCAAATGTTTTGAAAATCAGCAGCAAAACCAGCGTAATTCCTAATGCGACTGCCTGAATTGCCAAATTAACGTTCAGCGAAATTTGTGATATTGAAGAAACTATTGTCATTAACAGCGTAAAAACAAAATATAAGACCGTTGTTACGATAGACCCCGAAGTAAAAACAATTTTGTTTATCATTTTACTGTCAGCAGACATACATTCATTCAGTATCTTGAAGAAAATTATCTCTGACAGTACAAGAAACGCCGCCGAACAGGTATCAAAATCTGCGCGGCTGATATAACAAAGAACCATAACCGCCAAAGTAACGGTGATAGTGATAAAGGCAATTTTGCGTGTTGTATTTCCGTTAACACTTTGCATTTCTACGCTCCAAGTTTGTTTCCGCATTGCGGACAAAATTTTGCGCCGGTGTCAATCTCTGCTTCGCATTTTGAACATTTGATTTTAGCGACACTCAAAGGCTTTCCGCAGTATGCGCAAAATACGGCGTCAGCTGCATTGTTTCTATGGCAATCAGAACATACTTTAGGATTGCCGATACCAAAACCGTTTGCAAGACCTCCAAATTGCTGTCCCACCGTATTTCCCATACCAACACCCATAGCCAGCCCCATGCCTGCGCCCAACATTCCTGACTGCCCTGCCGCCTGATTATTGGCAGCGCCTTCAAGAACGTCAAAAGAACGTTCCTGAGCATAGCCGTAGCCGACTATATCCATTTCCGCGCGTTTCGCGAGCGCACTTTTGATAACAGCCATTGTTAAATCGTCTTTAACGCTTATATCCTCAATATAAAAGTTTATGAGTTCTATTCCGTATTTTTCAAAAGTACCCTGCATATTTTCATGCAGCTGCTCGGAAAGCTCCGTTATCAGGGAGTTAAGCTGCAATATACTTATGTTGTTTTTTATACAGTATTTTGATATCAAATCCTTGACACGCGACATATACAGACCGCGGAAAAATTCTTTAATATTGTCTTTGTGCAGTGTTTTAAGTGTTCCGACAAGTCTTAACAAAAATTTCTTGGAATCCGCGATGCGTATTCCGAACTGTCCGTTTGCCGTAACCGATATCGGAATGTTGAATTTAGCGTCAAGCAACTGTATCGGCGTTTCTGTCTGCCATTTAATATCGGGTGAGTAGACTTTGTTTACATACCATACCTCAGCACTGAACGGCGTCTCTCCTCCAAACGGTATATACATCATTTTGCTGACCAAAGGAATATTTGCCGTTTCAAGTACATAGTGACCGGGACCAAAAATGTCACACGCTTGTCCGCCCTTTAATAACACTGCTTCCTGTGATTCGTTGACTATCAGCTGCGTTTTAGTCGATAAGGCATTGTTCGGAAATTTCCACGCAAAAGTATCCATATCTCCATCATATTTCACAACATCAACTATTGCCATCCCAATCACTTTCCCTGTGTAATCTTTTGCTCATACAAGACCAATTTTCCTATCATCTTCAACGCCTTGTCTAATTTACCTTTTAGAAAATTACCGCTGATACAGACTGTCAATCATCTTTCCGACAACATGAGAACATATACATCATCTTATTGTTGCGTTATTCAAGATTATACACAACAAGATAACAAAGTCAACAACAATTTGTATATTTGTTTTTGCAATGTATTGTTACATAATACTAAACAAACGGAGGGGTATATATGCTGTCAGATAGGATACGCCACTACAGAAAGGCCAAGAAATTAACGCAAAGTGAGCTTTCTGAATTACTTTTTGTTTCCCCCGGATATATTACCGAAATAGAAGCTGGGCGCAGGACACCTTCGCTCTCTTTATTGGTAAAACTTTTTGACCTGCTCGATTGTTCGCCGAATGATTTGTTTGAATACGATGGGAATAAAAACAGGCGAAGCGAAACTGATGACGGCGTTTTCAGAATTTCAGACAAGACAATAGCCTCTACTATGGATTTAATGCGTTCTCTGTCCGCAGAAGACAATTATAAACTTTATACCTACGCGACAATTTTAGAACAGCTTTCAAAATCCCGCTCCGACAAATAACAATCCGCCATTGAGGCGGATTTTTGTATTATTCCGCTTGCGCTTTTTTGCTTTTCCTCCTCAACAACCAGAGATAATTTTAATTTACAGCCATACTGCTCTATTAAAAGTTGTGTAATATTTTCGTAGACAATTGTGCTATCTTTTTGTATAATAGCCGTGAGGTGATAAGAATGAATTTCTATTCGGCAAGGGATTTGAGAACCACGCCAAAGGCGTTGTGGCAGGATATAGCGGCTGACGGGCAGGTTATTATCACCAACAACGGGAAGCCCGCCGCCCTTATGCTTGACATTTCAGGCGGCGATATAGAGGAAACTCTCCGTGCCGTCCGTCAGGCAAAGGCGATAATCGCATTTAACGATATGCAGAAAACCGCTGCAAAAAACGGCTGTATGGACGATTCGGAGATTGAGCGCATTATCAGCGGGGCACGCCGTGGAAATTAGCAGCGTTGTCGTTGATACCAACGTTCTTGTTTCTGCTTTCTGGTCGCACAACAGACGTGCGCCGTCGCAGATTTTGGGGCTTCTGCTTGAGCGCAGACTGAAAGCGGTCTACTGTTGGGAAATTTTGCAGGAGTATGAAACAGTGCTCCTCCGCCCTGAGTTCAAATTCCAGCCTGCACAGGTACGTTCGCTGCTGAATTTTATTGAAACTGAGGGCATTTCCGTTGTACCCGCGTTTGTTGAAATACCTTTTACAGATGAAGCTGACAGAAAATTCTACGCCGCGGCAAAAGCAGCCTGCAGTATTCTTGTTACAGGCAATAAAAGACATTTCCCCGACGACGAATGTGTTCTTTCCCCTGCGGAGTTTATAGATTTGTACACCGTTTCCGCATTGAACAACCGCTGATTTTACTGCTTACGCCGGATTTTTCTACTGTTTATTTTCCCGCTTGCGGTTTTTTGGTGTTAGTATATAATAATCTGACAATTAAATATCGCAAATAAAGGCTGTGACGAAGAGGGGCGGTTTTGAAAGCCTGCAGAGAGCCGGCGGACGGTGCAAGCCGGAGGCGGACAAAGCCAATGCCCTATGGCTTCCGAGCCGGAGCTTCGAACCGCGCTTGCGGCGTAGGGGTTTCCCGAGTTCTGCTGCGTAAGTGCAGGAGAGGTTAACGCCTCCGTGAGCGGCGCTTCGGCGCAATTTGAGTGGTACCGCGGGTATTCTCCCGTCTCAAAGCCTGAGACGGGTTTTCTTTTTATTTTATATATGGAGGGATTTTTATGATGAGCAAGCTGGATACAATATGCGTTCAGGGCGGTTACACACCGGGCAACGGAGAACCAAGACAAATTCCCATAATTCAGAGCACCACGTTTAAGTACGCGACAAGTGAAGCAATGGGCAAGCTGTTTGACCTTGAAGCAAGCGGGTATTTCTACACGCGTCTTCAGAATCCGACAAACGATTACGTCGCGGCAAAAATCTGCGAGCTTGAAGGCGGCTCGGCGGCAATGCTTACTTCGTCCGGACAGGCAGCAAATTTCTTCGCAATTTTTAATATCTGCAGCTGCGGAGATCACCTTGTAGCTTCTTCTTCAATTTACGGCGGAACGTTTAATTTGATTTCCGTAACGCTTGCAAAAATGGGGATTGAAGTAACGTTTGTCAGTCCCGACTGCACGCGTGAAGAACTGGACGCAGCCTTCAGACCGAATACAAAATGCGTTTTCGGCGAGACTATTGCCAATCCGGCGCTGACTGTGCTTGACATTGAGCTTTTCGCAAAGGCGGCGCACGACCACGGCGTTCCTCTTATTATTGACAACACTTTCCCCACTCCTGTAAATTGCAGGCCTATCGAATGGGGCGCAGATATCGTCACTCATTCAACGACAAAATATATGGACGGGCACGGCTCGGCAGTCGGCGGCGCAATTGTTGACGCCGGAAAGTTTGACTGGTTCAAATATGCGGACAAGTTCCCAGGGCTGACGACACCTGACGAAAGCTATCACGGCATAACCTACGCCGAAAAATTCGGGCTCGGCGGCGCTTTCATTACAAAGTGTGTAGCGCAGCTCATGCGCGACTTCGGAGCCCAGCAGGCGCCTCAGCAGGCGTTTATTCTCAACCTCGGGCTTGAAAGTCTTCACGTCCGCATGGCTAAGCACTGCGAAAACGGACAGGCTGTCGCTGAATTTCTTGAGTCACATCCGAAGGTTAAAAAGGTCAGCTACTGCGGACTTCCGAGCGACAAATATTACAAGACGGCACAGAAATATCTGCCAAAGGGTTCCTGCGGCGTAGTGTCGTTTGAGCTTGAGGGGCGCGCGGCGGCCGAGAAATTTATGGCGGCGCTGAAACTTGCGGCTATCGAAACGCACGTTGCAGACGCACGCACCTGCTGCCTTAATCCTGCGACAAGCACACACAGACAGATGACTGACGAACAGCTGGAAACCGCAGGCATTCCCGCAGGTCTTGTCCGTATGTCCTGTGGTCTTGAAGCAAAAGAAGACCTGATTGCAGACATTAAACAGGCGCTGGAAAAGTGCTAAAATAATAGCA
>JAGHTZ010000085.1 GCA_018065065.1 Candidatus Equadaptatus faecalis
TATTATTCCAAGAAATTCACTTGTCGTCATAAGCACCACCCCCTTGCTGTTGGGCTTGAGGGCATAACCGTCCGCCGTCTTTTGAACAAACCGGCAACTGAGAATATTATAGCACGCAGAAGAAGAAATTGTGTAAGTGCTGAATGCGCCCTTAAAGGTAATGCGAAGTGCGAGGTGCGAGGTGCGAGGTGCGCCTTTAAAATTCTTCATTATTCATTTTGCATTATTCATTATTATTGGTTCATTTTGCATTATTCATTAATTTTTTTGCCCGAGAGTTGTTTTTTGCCTCTTGAGAATACCCCTTAAAGAATAGGGGGTGTTATAAAATTTTCGCAGGGTAAGCAAAAATACTTACTGAAAAATCAGTAAAAATACTTAAAAATCAAAAAATTGGAAAAAAATCTCTAAAACACTTGACAAATGTCAGGGGGGGGGGTGATAATTACTGTTCAGAAGCGGTCTGCAAGGGGGAAGGCCTTTTTTGCCCCGTGACAACAAGATTTTAGACAAACATAGATTTTGCAGCGAATATAAACAAAAAAACTCAGGAGGCAGAGAAAATGAAAAATCACAGAAAACTTGCGGCAGTCTTAATCCTCTTATCGTTCATTTTCGCTTCGGTTTCGCCGGTGGCGGCGGCAACGGGAAATGGAATAGCCAAAGGCTACAGCTTTCAGAACATCGGCGACACCACAAACTTCGCCGGTTACAACTGGACGCTGTACAATAAAGACAGCACGTACGGTTACATAATTACGTCAAATGTAATGGACTTGGCAAAATCCGACGGCAGCGGAAAATTACAGTATTATAAATTCAGGGACCTGGCTGTTGAGTGGAACTCCAAGTTATACTCATACTCCGATCTCCGCAAAACAGTCAACGGCTACGAAGCAGAAATGAAAAAATACAGCGGAGCAGATGTGACGTGGGCGGAAGCAAACGGCACCGCAGAGGGAAAGAACTACATAGTAAAGCATAACATGACAGAAACAGGGTCCAGCTACTACACGGGAGATATCAATCCGGGCTTTGCCAAAATGAGTGACTATAACGACCTGCTCTACATACTTTCAGTAAATGAAGCTCAGGCGGTTCAAGACGCGGGATATGGACATGACGGGTCACATAAAAATATACTTGCGGCTAAGTTGGGCTGGTGGCTTCGTACGCCCGGTAAAAATAACTGGGTTGCTTACGTCAGCGACCTGGGCTACATGTTTCAAGAGGGGGAAAACACAAGAAGTGAAATTCGGGGTGTGCGTCCCGCTTTGCAAATCAATTTGGCATCCCCAATCTTTGACACGATTCTATTCAAAACTGCCGAAGGCGGCAAGGATTCGGTAACGGTAGGCGGAGGGTTCTCGCTTCCCAAAACAGACCCCTCGACAGCTCTTACAAAATATACAAAAGAAACGCTGGCGTTCACGACGCCCGACTCTGTTTCCGCAAGCGGAACGACAACGGAGGTTGCAGAAACGCTTGACAGCCGCATAGGAACGGACAAGGTTATAGACCTCACCAGACCGCTTGTAACAGGCAAACAGCTTGAAGTTGACTACAGCGGCTTTGAAACAACAACCGCTCATGACCACGTAGCAGCTCTCGTTTCAACAGGCAGCGGTAACAGCGAAGCCTACGTCAACTACGCAAAGCTTTCGGCAAACACGGCGGAAACAGGTCTTATCGTTGACACCTCAAACCTTGCCAACGGCACGTACAATCTGTACCTCTTTGCGGAAAAAATCAACGAAGATAAAGACGCGGCAACAGCCATGAAAAACGCCGGCAGCTTTACGCTCAGCAACACCTACACGAACTACGGCACGCTCGCGGCATCGCACGCAGCAGAAGGACTTACCGCTAACCTCGGCGGCGGCTTCCAACTCGGCTTTGAAAACGCCGCGTACGACACGAAAATAAACGTAGGCGCGGGCGGGGCAAACATAGCCGCCGAAGCGGGCGCAAGCGCGGCGGAGCTTCATCTTGACAATGCGGAAGCAAAGCTGCTGAACGATTTTACGATAACGGACAAACTCGGCGGAACGGGAAGCGTAACAGGCAATACTCTCACGCTTGACGGAACAGCGATAGACGGAACAATAACGGCAGAAAAACTGAAACTGCAGAACGCAAACAATCTGACAGGCAGCCTGACCGTAACGGAAGAGCTTTCAGGAACGGGAAACGTAACTGGAGATTCTCTGACCCTTGCCGGAGTAACGGCAGACGGAACAATAACGACGGAAAAACTAAAACTGCAGAACGCGAGCAGCCTGACGGGTAGCCTGACAGTAACGGAAGAACTTTCGGGAACGGGAAGCGTAACGGGCAACGCCCTGACACTTGACGGAGCAGAGGCAACCGGAACAATAACGGCAGAAAAACTGGAACTGCTGAACGCAAACAGTCTGACGGGAAATCTGACCGTAACGGAAGCACTTTCGGGAACGGGAAGCATAACGGGCAACGCCCTGACGCTTGACGGAATAACGGCAGGCGGAGCAATAACGATTGGAAACCTGAACCTGCTGAACGCGAACAGCCTGACGGGCAGCCTGACCGTAACGGACAAACTCGGCGGAACGGGAAGCGTAACGGGAAACGCGCTGAAGCTCAGCAGCGTTGTAACAGAAGGCAGAGTAACGGCGGACAAGGTTGAATTTACTGACGGCAAAAGCTTTGTCAAAGGCGGCACCTTAACCGCAGACAAAATATCCTTCTCAAACGGCGGAAGCTTCACCACCGACCAGACGTTATTCGTGATGGACGATACCATGGCTTTGGGAAAAGACGCGTCAATCGGCGCGAGCAATTCCGTGGCACTCGGTGCAAACTCCGAAGCAACGGAAAACAACACAATATCCGTAGGCTACGCCGGCGGTGAAAGAAAAATCGTCAACGTCAAAGCCGGAGAAAACGACACCGACGCAGTGAACTACGGACAGATGAAGCATGCAATAGGGACAGGGACTATAACAAGCTTCACAAGCACAGGCGGAGCGGTAAAGGCGCACAAAGCCGACAGCAGCACAATGGATGTTGCGCAGCTGCACAACACTATGGTGACCAGCGGAACAATAACGACAGGCGAAAACAACAAAAAATATCTCACGCTGACAACCAAAGACGAATACACCGGAGCTGCAAAACAGCTTGACGGAATAAGCCTTGAAGGCTTATC
Source organism: Candidatus Equadaptatus faecalis (assembly GCA_018065065.1). NCBI lineage: Bacteria > Thermotogati > Synergistota > Synergistia > Synergistales > Synergistaceae > Candidatus Equadaptatus > Candidatus Equadaptatus faecalis. The sequence goes on from JAGHTZ010000085.1 coordinate 3,188, forward strand.
CTCCACAATAACCATAACAGGAGACGGAGGCTCACCGATTACAAACGGAGCGAACATAGCCTTCAAGCATGTGGTTGAAGACGGGAAAGACAAAATAGCTGTAGGGTTGCTGGACGAAATAAACCTGCGAAGCGCGAACTTCAACACCGGCAACGGCTACGTATGGGTTGACGAAGACGGAATATCTATGACGGAAATCGGAGACGAAGAACACTCCAACTACGGAAAATTCTCCGAAATGACAACAGACCACGTAACGCTCGGCTACCAGACAACAGCGACAGACGAAAAAATCTACGCGGCGTTAAGACCCGACACTCTGACAATAGACGGACACGACTACATAACAACAGCCGGAATAAACGCCAACGGAAAAGAAATTGCCAACGTAAAAGCGG
>JAGHTZ010000086.1 GCA_018065065.1 Candidatus Equadaptatus faecalis
AAGCATATCTCGGAGCACATCTTGGACTTGGCTACAAATGGTCGCTCAAAGACAACTCAAACATAGACACCTACGTCAAATACCTCTGGAACAGACAGAACGGCGACAGCCCGACAATAGCCGGAGAGAAATTTGACCTTGACGAGATAAACAGCCACAGACTCCGCGCCGGTTTCCGTTACAACGGCAAAGAAAACGAAAACGGAATAAAATTCTTCGGCGGGCTTGCCTACGAATACGAATTTGACGGAACAGCCAAAGGACACATGGGAGAATACGCTCTGCTTGAACCTGACTTCAAAGGCGGAAGCGGAATGGCTGAACTCGGCATTAAATACCACAAAGCGAACAGCCCCTGGAAAGTTGAACTCGGGCTGACAGGCTACACGGGCAAACGCGACAGCATAGGAGCGCACCTGAACGCGTGGTATGAGTTTGGAAAATAGGGCAGCGATAAGTGGTAAGCATTAAGCTGTAAGCTATAAGCTAAATGCTAAATGTATAGTGCAAAATGCAAAGTGAAGAATGAGCAGTAAGCTTGAAGCTAAAAGCAGCAAGCAAAAAAAACGTCATACCGTGCTTGACACGGTATCCAGCGACTTTACGGGCGAAGCCCGTTGGGTATTGAAAAACCAACGACACTGGATTCTGCGCTAAGTCCTACGGACTTCCGCAGAAAGACAAGATTTTTTAACCATATTCCTGCGCTAAGCCTGACGGCTTCTGTACCCATACTGGGCACAGGCAGAATGACGGAGAGGTAAGCACTAAGCGAACAGTATGTAACGAAAAAACGGCGGCTTGGAGAAATCCAAGCCGCTGTTATTTGAAAAAATTGGAAATTTTGAAGGCTAAAATGTGAGAAATATTAAAAAAAGTGCTTGCATTAGTCGGTTTTTTAGTGTAAAATTGCTCTCGCAATAGTGGGATCCGGCACACCGGGTCTCTTTTGGGTTGCAGAACGTTTATGCCCGCACGGGTAAGTCTACGAGGCGCTGCCTCAGGGAGGAAACAGGAAATGGCAAAAGAGAAATTTGAAAGAACCAAACCCCATCTTAACATAGGAACCATCGGTCACATAGACCACGGCAAGACGACCCTGACGGCGGCAATCACGAAAACGCTTGCCCGTCACAACGGAGCAGACTTTGTCCCGTTCAACATGATAGACAAAGCGCCGGAAGAAAGAGAACGCGGAATAACCATCAACATCGCCCACGTTGAATACCAGACAGAATCAAGACACTACGCCCACATTGACTGCCCGGGACACGCTGA
>JAGHTZ010000087.1 GCA_018065065.1 Candidatus Equadaptatus faecalis
CTGCCGTTCTTGGAAACGGCAAACATTTATGATTGGACAAAAGCGCACGGAATAAACTTGTTCCAACGGACTGAAAAATCTCTGTTTGCTTCAGAGGAAAATATTGCTTTTGCAAAAAACATTCTCGCCCCGCTACAGGATAAGAAAAAAATTTTTTGTGTCATAGGAGCAAGTAGCATTAACAAAATGTGGCCGACAGAACACTGGATTGATTTCTTAAAACCGCTTGCAGAAGCAGGCTGGGGGATTGTCCTTAACGGCTATGGACCAACAGAACAAGCTGTAGCAGATAAAATAGCAGATGCGCTGCCACAAACAAACACCTTAAATTTGGTTGGTAAACTCAACTTTGTGCACATGATTGGTGTTGCAAGTGCATGCCAAATTGCTGCTGGGCATGATACTGGACCTTTACACCTTGTAGCACTTTGCGGAGTACCAACTGTTGGAATTTTTGATTACATTCAACCTATTGAAGCAGGTTATAATGTTCCTTGGTTAGTATTTGCTGTTGCGAGAGCAGAAAGACTGCAAACTTTTTATCATAAAAAACGTAATGCAAATGTCCTTGCTGAACTAAAAGTTGAAAAGGTTCGCGAAAAATTTGACGAACTGGTTGAAAAATATAAGCTGTAACAGAAAATGACTATACACACACGTTCAAAAGTTTTATAGCTTCGTTTCGGCGCATTCGGCGATGTGTTTCAGACAGTCGCAAGGGCACGGCCGCTCAAATGCCGTTTTTCCGAAGCGGCTGAAAAATTCGGTTTGCAGCGCGGATAACAGTTTACCCTGCGCCCTGTCATCTGACAGGGCGCAGTTGTTTGAAGGCAACAGGACAGTGAATTTTCGGTTGAGCTGTCTGCAAAATACCCGCCAATTACGGTTGTATTTCCCAGTTGCCGCCACGCGCTTTTCCAATACGCCTGATTATGTTTTTTTCTTCAAGCAACTTCATTATTCTCTGCAGGGTTCTCATATCTATTCCCCCAGTCAGCTGCCGTCAAAAATGCGGGAGCTAAACTCCCGCAGTGTTTTCATTCCGCTGAGTTATAGAGCCGCGGGTCGCTCAGTGTTGATGCGAGAATTATATATTAATCATAATTATTGTCAAATCTGCGTATTTTGGCAGAATTATACCTAAAAAGATCTGAGAACGTCCGCGAAAAGTTTGACAAACTGACTGAAAAATTCGGTTTGTAACGCGGATAACAGATTACCTGCGTCCTGTCATCTGACAGGGCACAATTGTTTTACAGGCAAAGACCGCCAAGCAAAAATTGGGGGAGGGGTAGTTTATAATCAGAACTCTTACCCGTATTTTATGATATAATCTCGATATGCAGACAACAGAAAGCAATACCATAGAGTATAAGCAGGAATTTTCGGATACAATTCTGAAAGATGTTATAGGTTTTCTGAATTATTCCTTAGGTGGACATATCTACGTTGGCGTAGATAATGTTGGTGTTGTGTACGGCGTTGAAAAACCTGACGAAACACAGCTCAGAATAATCAACATGCTGCGGGATAGCATCCAACCGTCTGTTCTTGGCTTGTTTGACGTGCTGATAGAGCAAGTTGAGGGTAAAACTGTTCTCCATATTATTATTTCAAGCGGCAATGAAAAGCCTTATTACAACAAGTCAAAGGGCATGTCTCCCAAGGGTTGTTTCATACGCGTGGGGACTTCTGTTCAGGAAATGACTGAAGGACAGATTGCCGATTTATATTCAAGAAGAACACGCGACACGCTTAAAAATATTGTTTCACCTCATCAAGATTTAACTTTTGAGCAGCTAAGAATTTATTATCAGGAAAAAGGACTGTCTTTAAACGGTAATTTTGCAAAAAATCTTGATTTGCTTACAGCCGACGGGAAATATAATTACGCCGCATATCTTTTGGCAGACAGGAACGCAACCTCTATTAAAGTAGCAAAATATTCCGGAACAGATAAACAAAATTTAACTGAGTACAGAGAATACGGCTATTGTTCGCTTATCAAGTCAACTAAGTCCGTGCTGGAGAAATTGGATATCGAAAATACTGTCTCTACTGAAATTACATATACAGGCAGAAACGATGTACCGCTGTGGAATACACGTGCGGCGAAGGAAGCTGTTGTTAATTTTATCGTACATAACGACTATACGCGGGAAGTTCCGCCGCTGTTTGAAATTTATTCAGACAGGCTGGAGATAACGTCTTACGGCGGTTTGGTTACAGGCTTAAGCAGAGACGAGTTTTTCAGCGGCGTTTCTATGCCAAGAAACAGAGAGTTAATGCGTATTTTCAAAGACTTGGAGCTCGTAGAACATATCGGCTCCGGTATGGATAAGATTCTATCTGCTTACAGTCCGTCTGTTTTCACGTTTATGGAGCATTTTCTGCGAGTTACTTTCCCATTTGAGAAAAACAGGGAGAAAAACAGGGAGAAAAACAGGGAGAAAAATACTGATGTCATTTTGTCTTTAATAAGAGAAAACCCGAATGTTACAATAGCGGATTTGACACATACAACAAAGCTGTCGCACAGTACCGTTGAAAAAGCAATCAGACAGTTAAAGCAGGAAAAACGTCTGCTGCGCGAAGGTCCCGACAAGGGAGGATATTGGGTTGTGATATAAGATATCCCCTGCGTCCTGTCATCTGACGGGGCGCAGTTATTTTACGACAATATTGCATAATAAGTTCCCTCGAAAAGTGTGATAATTTACCCTAAACTTCCCTCGAAAAGTGTGATATAAATTCGTGTAAAGCGTGTGTTTATGCGGAAAAATCAATTTTTACCCAAAAATCGGTAGGCGGCCTGCAAATTTTACAGAAATGCCGCTGCATAGAGCGGCATTGTTGTTATTTTGCCGCTGCTTCCAATATTGTAGTCGCCAAGCTTGAGAGCCTGCGAAACGTGGTATTTTTCTTCATGCGCAGCAACTGTTTTCAGGCTTTTCGCATTGCCGGTCGCGGCTTTTACTTCTACGGGAACGCACTTATTGTTTCTGCGTATTGCAAAATCAATTTCCAGTCCGCTGTCTTTTTTATAGTAGTAAAGTCTGCGTCCTGCTTTTACAAAGCAGTCAGCGGCAAGCGCTTCATACAGCGCCCCTTTGTATATGTTCAGATTTCCTGTCAGAATGTCGCTTTGTGTCCCGTCTTCAAGCATACTCACAAAAAGCCCGGTATCGTTCATATAAACCTTGAAACAGCTTTTGTCCGCATTGCCTTCCAGCGGAAGCTCAAGGGCATTGAGATTATAGCAGCGGGATATTATTCCGGCGTCTTCTATCCACTGCAGGCTGCCTTCAAATTTTGAGGCGCTGCCTTTTTTCCGCACCGCTGAATACATAAATTTCTTGTTTTCCTTTGCAAGCTGCGCAGGGATTGAGTCAAAGCATTCGACTATTTTGCTTTTGTCGCTGTCAGGCGCATATTTAAGCATATCGTCCCTGTAATCCCTTATTATACCTCTCTGTATTTCCAGTACTTCGTTCAACCGCTTTGTATCTGCGAAAAGCTGTACTGCGCGGGGCATTCCCCCGACAATGGCATACTGCAGAAAAAGCTCGCGAAAGCGCAGATGCAGTGCAGTTTCAACAGGGGTCGCCGTTTCAATGCAGCCGCGCAGATACGCAATCGTTTCTTCCGCAATGCCGTTTGCCCACAGGAATTCCTCGAAGTCCATGGGGCGCATGTCAATTATTGTTTCATAGCCTACAGGCACGGATTTAGGCTGCCCGTATCCGCTTATTCCAAGCAGCGAACCTGTACATATAACGTCAAATCGTCCGTCAAGCTGAAAAAATTTTAATGCCGTTCTTGCTTCCGGACATTCCTGTATTTCATCAAGAACTATAACTGTATTCCCTGCTTCAAAGGCAGCTGCACTGCCAAGAAAGGCTGTCATTTTCATAATTATGTCGTCAACGGAAAGAGAACCCTCGAAAATTGAGCGGTAGGCAGGATTTTGATAAAAATCAATCCTGATAACGTGCTTATAATTTCTTTCCGCAAACGCAAGCACTGAAGACGTTTTTCCGCATTGTCTGCAGCCTTTTACAACAAGTGGATTCCGCACCGATCGGTTTTTCCACTGCGAAAACGCTGCCTCAATTTTTCGTTTAAGCATTCAATCAGCTCCTGTCAGCTTTTTCGCTTTGTATTATACTATACTTAAGGATTTTTTCAAGCGACTTTTTGTAAAAATCGGGATTTTTTCAAGCGACTTTTTGCAAAAATCGGGATTTTTTCAAGCGACTTTTTGCAAAACCAAGAGCTGTTTTATAAAACTTGCATTTTGCCGCGAAATATATTAAACTGCGGACGTTAAGCCGTTCAGGCTTAAAATGCAGCAGAGACGAGGATATGCAATGTTCACACCTTCAAAGGTTTTATGGATTCGTTTCGGAGCGTTCGGCGACGTGCTTCAGGCAATCGCAAGGGCGCGTCTGTTCAAACGCCGTTTTCCCGACGCAAAGCTTACAATGCTTACGCGCCCTGAATTTGCAAATATTGTTGAGCCTCAGGACTGTTTTGAGGATTTTATTTACTGGGACAGCAAACACAAACCTGCCGGGCTGCTGAACTGCGTTGCAGAAGTTCGGTCAAGACATTTTGATACTCTCGTTTCCGTTCACAACGCCGTTTCGGCCGCTTTTGTCGCCAAGCTTTCTGGCATCACGCAGTGTTACGGTTATAAAAGTATGTTTGAAAGTTTTTATTACGATAAGAACGTGTGGGAGCTGTTTGAAGAGCTCGGCATAGACAAAAACCTGCGAGACACACCAATGGTACAGCCTTCCAAAGCTGCGAAGGAATACGCCGCAAAACTGTATGAAGGCTTCCCGGAAAAAAGACTTTTTTGTATTACAATGGCGAGCAAACTGCATAAATTCTGGCCTGTTGAATATTGGCCGCAACTGCTGAACAGGCTGATTGCAGACGGTTGGTGCGTTGTTCTCAACGGTCACGGTGACGAAGAACGTAAAAACAATGATTACTACATTTCGCAAATTTCGGATAAGTCAAAAATTCTTGATTTGACTGATAAACTTAATTATGACCAAATGTGTGCGGCAATTCAAGCTTGCAAAGCCGCTGTGGGAGTAGATACAGGTCCATTAAATTTGGCAGGACTTTCAGGAACTCCTACATTAGGTTTATTTGGCTGTACTCCAAGTCAAAAACTTGGTTTTACAATGCCGTGGTATCGCGAAGTGCTTACAAATTGTCCTACACCCGGCTGCTGGAATTATGACTGCCCCAAACCGTGCATGGCACTCCTTACACCTGATATGGCTTACGACGGTTTCAAAAAATTTGAAAAGGAACTGTTATCCAAGCCTTCACTCTGATTGAAGCATACAGTTCTGACTCATACAACAGTGTCTAATTAATTTATATTATACCTTAAAGGGTATAATATATTTTTATATATTGACATTATCCCCGTTAGGGTATAAATTATTTTGCGGAGGCGGTATGTGTGAATAAGGTCGCTGCTTTTATCAAGCAAAGCAGAAAAACTGCAGGACTTACCCAAAAGGAATTTGCTCTTCGTTCGGGATTAGGGCTGCGCTTCGTCCGTGATTTGGAACAGGGCAAGCCGTCTGTCCGCATGGATAAGGTTAACCAGGCGCTCGCAATGTTTGGCGCAGAGATTGTGCCGTGCAGGGTTGACAAGCAATAATGGCGGCTTACCGGGCAGCAGAAATTTACGTACACGACATTTTTGCCGGTATTCTGCGTGAAACCGACGAAGGTTATTCTTTTGTGTATGATACAGCATATTTAAAAAAGGACAACGCTGTACCGGTCAGTTTAACCCTGCCTCTTAATAAAGAGCCATATTTTTCAAAAACTCTGTTCGCTTTTTTTGACGGGCTTATTCCTGAGGGCTGGCTGTTGGACGTTGTCGTTCGCAACTGGAAGCTGAGAGCAGACGACAGGTTTGGTATTTTGCTCGCCGCGTGCAGGGATTGTATCGGCTGCGTATCTGTCAGGGAGATTGTACAATGATAAATTGTCTTTGCTGCGGAAAACCTTTAGGCAAAAATCTTTCTCCCGATGAACTGCAAACCGGCTGGCATAATAAATGTGTCCGTAACTTTTTCGGAACAAGGTTTCTTCCTGACATCAGCATAACGAATAATGTTATAGAAGAGCTTGCAGAGAAAAGTACGCAGCGCGGTTATACAGTACCGGGCGTACAGAAGAAGCTTTCACTGCATCTCTCAGCCGGCAGTGCTTCAGAAAAACCCCGTCTGACTCTTGTCGATTTTCCGTCAGGCTATATCCTTAAACCTCAAACAGTGGAATATCCTGCACTTCCCGAGGCGGAATACCTTGTTATGAGTATGGCACGGCTTTCAGGAATAAAAACTGTGCCATTTGCGCTGCTGAATGACGGCGGAAATAACGAGCCTGCCTACATAACAAAACGCATTGACAGAAAACTTGGTTTAAAAGACAATGCAGTGCAAATGTTTGCAATGGAAGATTTTTGCCAACTGGCCGGGCGTATGACCCCTGATAAATATAAAGGTTCGTATGAGAGCTGCGCAAAGATAGTCTCGGAATATTCTTCACGTGCAGGTCTTGATATGACCGAGTTGTATCTGCGTGTTGTCTTTTCGTTTGCAGTCGGCAATTCCGATATGCACCTGAAAAATTTCTCTCTTATCGAAACATCGCCCAAAAGCCGTGTATATGTGTTGTCGGAAGCCTACGACATGCTTCCCGTTAATCTTGTCATCCCTGCCGATACAGAGCAGCTCGCGCTTACGCTGAATGGCAAAAAAAATAACATACACAGAAAAGATTTCACCGAATTTGCAAGGGTGTGCGGTATTCCACCGCATGCAGCCGACAATCTGGTTGCAAGTATTGTGAACAGATATTCCCAATATACTGCTCTGTGCCGCAATTCGCTTCTGCCTGAACAGATGAAGATTGATTTTGAAAAACTGATATCGGAAAGGATAAAGATACTGGCAGAATAGCCGTGTGAATTACAACAAAAGCGCCGGAAACCGGCGCTTTGTTTTTTGTTCTAAAATTTACCGTCCGTATTTTACCGAAAGCACGTCGCGCGCCGTGTAGTAAATTTCCATTACCTGATTGTCCCTGTGCTGCTGGAACATGAGGCAGCTGCAGGCAAGAAGCGCGAAGATGAGAACAAACTGTTTGAAGTTAAGGCTGCGGCCTTTTATTTTAGCGGCATGCCAGATAAAGCGGAGTATCAGCAGGCTGAAGAGGATTATCAGCGGTATGACGTACCAGCGCATTGCAAGCACGTATTCTATCGCGGACGCAAAGCTTGCGTGTTTGAATTCCCAGTAGCTTTCCGCCGTAAACCACTGTCCCGTAGTGAAATAGTAATTCCACAGTACTGAAACAGGCGCCAGTATCCACGCCCAAAGCAGATACGACGCCGCGTTTATGAAAACGCAGCGGTTAAGCAGAAAGGTTGTAAGCATTAGCGTGCAGGATATTCCCGTGCAGAAGCAGATGAAGTATTCGTTTTCCGCATAGGGTATCGCATCGTTGACAAGAAATTTAATGAGGTCGACCGAAAGGAACAGAAACATCAGTATTCCGTAAACTTTTGCGAATTTTTTTTCGTCAGCCGCAAAATATGCCGTTGCATTTATCAGCAGCGCGCAGGCAATAAACGGTAAAAAACTGTGAAGCAGCCCGTACGCGTTCAAACGCCCTTCTCCAAATATCTGCAAAAGCACAAAGAACAGATACGCACCTGCAATGCGTATTCCGTATTTTTTTGCCGTTTCCCTGTCAATTCTGCCTTTGAGCAAGTTTAACATTCAATTTTTTCCCCGCGGTTAAAAATCTTTTTCCGCAGCTTCGCACAGCGTATGCCCGATAAGTATGTGCATTTCCTGTATTCTCGGCGTAAAAGAGGACGGAACATTGAGCAGAACGTCGGCGATTTCCGCCATTTTGCCGCCGCTTTCGCCCGTCATGGCTATTGTTTTCACTTCAAGTTCATGCGCCGCAAGCATTGCGTTCAGCACGTTTTTGCTGTTTCCGCTTGTGGAAATTCCCACAAGCAGGTCGCCTTTTCTGCCGTGCGCTTTAACCTGACGGGAATATATTTCGTCAAAGGAGAAATCGTTCGCGATTGCCGTAAGCGCCGACGTGTCGCAGTGAAGCGCCATGCCTGCAAGCGGACTGCGGTTTTTGAGGTAGCGTCCGCTGAGTTCTGCCGCAAGGTGCTGCGCGTCTGCCGCAGACCCACCGTTGCCGCAGAACATTACGCGTCCGCCGTTTGCCAGCGTTTCACGAATTAAACTTCCCGCTTCGGCAACAGACCGGGCAAGAACGTCCATTTTTGCCGCAGTTTCCCTGTGTTCGTTCAGATTTTTAAGAAAGATTTCAGCGTCTGTCATTTTTTCAGCACCCCAATCAGGATATCCGCCGCTTCGTTCAAATCTCTTGCATTGTACGTTCCGCGGACACCTTTTTCATACTGCTCTTTGCCGTAGCCTGTAAAAACAAGCACCGACGGCACTTCCAGTTTTTCCGCAAGCTGCACGTCAGATTTTTTGTCACCTATTGCGCAGAATATGTCGCTGCGCGAAAAACCGAGCTTTTTTGCCGCCTGCTCCACCAGTCCTGTTTCAGGTTTTCTGCAGCTGCATTCTGCTTCCGGCAGATGCGGGCAGCAGAAGAAAGCATCTATTTTTACGCCTTGCTCTGCAAACAGAGACGCAATTTTTTCGTTCGTTGCGTTGAGTTCCCGTTTTGTAAAATAGCCCCTGCCTATCCCTGACTGATTTGAAACAACCACAAAATGAAAGCCTTCTGCGGCAAGCTTTTTCAGCCCTTCCGCAGCGCCTTCGCACAGCACCGCTTTTTCAGGCTCGTGCAGATAGCCTGTATCTGCGTTAAGCGTTCCGTCCCTGTCAAGGATTATTATTTTCATTTAATCTTTTCAATAATTCCGGTCGTCGAATAACCCTGCGTAAGCGGAATTATTGCAACTTCGTCCGCAAATTCGCGCCCTGCGACCTGCTCCGGCAAATAGTCGCCGCCCTTGGCGATTACGTTCGGATGCAGCACGGAAAGCAGTTCGTGCGGCGTATCTTCGCCGAAGATGACAACAAGGTCTACGGCTTCCAGCGCGGCAAGTATTTTTGCCCTGTCCGCTTCACCGTTTACAGGCCGTCTTTCGCCTTTAAGCCGCTTTACGGAGGCGTCGGAGTTAAGCCCGACAATAAGTCTGTCGCCAAGTTCTTTTGCCTTGTTGAGCGAGTCTATGTGGCCGCTGTGGATTATGTCAAAGCAGCCGTTTGTAAAGATTACTTTTCTGCCTGCGGCTTTCCACTCAGCACAGGTTTTTGCCGCCTCTTCCCTGCTGACAATTTTGTCCATGTAAGAAAAACCCGCTTCTTTGAGAAGCCCGAGCAGGTCTTCTGCTTTTATGGGATAAGTGCCGACCTTTCCAACGACAAACTGTGAAGCGAGGTTCGCAAGTTCGCAGCATTCCGGAAGTTCAAGCCCTGCTGCCAAAAATGCCGCTATCGTTGATATCGTGGTATCTCCGGCGCCCGATACGTCGTAGACCTCGACAGCGCTTGCCGGTATGTGCTTTACAAAATCGTCCGAAACAAGCGTTGAACCTTTTTCCGAACGGGTGACAAGAATATTTTCTATGTCATACTTTTCAATCAGCTCACGCGCCGCGTTGACAATTTCTGAGTCTTCGTTCTTTATTTCACGTCCTGACGCTTCTCCAAGCTCTTTAACGTTGGGGGTGATGAGATATGCGCCTGAATAGCAGCTCCAGTCTGCTTTTTTGGGGTCTATAAGCAGCGGAATGAATCTTTTTTCACATAATGCCGAAAGTCTTCGGCATAATGCCTCTGAACAATATCCCTTGCCGTAGTCTGAGATAACAACACAGTCCGGTTCATCGGCAAGAAGCCGCGAAGCTCTTTGCTTAGCCTCATTTTCCGTTGTTTCAATATAAACCTCTTTGTCCAGACGGAGCATTTGCTGATGTCCGCCGAGAATTCTTGTTTTAACGCTTGTCTGTCCTCTCATAATAATATTTGAACTATCAACGTCCCTCATTGCAGGATCTCCCAAAAACCGCGCCGCGTACATATCGCTGCCCAGTCTCCCAGCAGGAATAATCTGAACACCAAGCCCCGAAAGGTTTGCCAGCGCGTTTCCGGCGCCGCCAAGTACAAATTTCTCGTCTGTCATACGGACAACGGGAACAGGGGCTTCCGGGGAAATGCGTTTAACCTTGCCGCTTATGTAGCAGTCAAGCATGAGATCGCCCGCGACAGCAACGCGGCAGTCTTCAAATCTGCCGGAACAAATCTGCCTGGCTTTTTCAACCAGTCCTTTTGAAAGACCCAGTTCAGCTATAAAATTACGGGGCATAAAATATCACCGGCTTTCGTTTCGTTTAATAGACTGCGCAATCCTTTGCCAGATAATTTCTGACGTAGTCCCCAGCACCTTCTTCAAGTGCCGCAAACGGCGCGTCATATCCGGCATTGCGAAGTTTTTCAATGTCCGCTTCCGTAAAATACTGATATTTCGCACGCAGACCTTCCGGCATTTCCGTGTACTCTATGGAAACTTTTCTGTCCAGCGCATGGAATACCGCTTTTGCCAGGTCGTTGAAGCTTTGGGCATGTCCTGTACCAAGGTTGAACAATCCGCTTTTGTCGGGATGCTCAAGGAAGAATTTTATAACGCTGCAAATGTCTTTCACATAGACAAAATCGCGTCTCTGTTCACCGTGCGCGTATTCCGGAAGATAGGATTTGAAAAGCTTTATACTGTCATACTCTTTCAGCGTATTAAAAGAATGGAAAATAACGCTCGCCATGGAACCTTTGAAATATTCGTTGGGTCCGTAGACATTGAAAAATTTCATTCCGACGTGCTGCGGCGGACGTTTTGCCTTTTTTTCAGCCCAAAGGTCAAACAACTGTTTTGAGTAGCCGTAGCCGTTCAGAGGACGCAGTTTTTTAATGTCACTTTTGTCGTCAAAGCCTTCGCTGCCGTCTCCGTAGGTCGCGGCACTGCTTGCGTAAAGGAACGGAATTCCGCGCTCAGCACAATAATTCCAGAGTGTTTTGCTGTAATTCAGATTATTTTTGTAAAGGTAATCAAAATCTTTCTCGGTTGTTGCCGAGCAGGCACCGAGATGCACAACCGCTGAAACGTCCTTTATCTGCGGCAGAACGGGAAGGAACTCCGCTTTGTTGAAATATTCAATATAGCGTTTGTTGACAAGATTTCTCCATTTTTCAGTCGAAGCAATGTTGTCCACAACGATTACGTCATCGCATCCCGCATCGTTGAGCGTACGCAGCATGCAGCTTCCTATAAATCCTGCGCCGCCTGTTAATATAACTTTCATTGCAGTACCTCCGCAAATTTTGATTTACCGTTACAGATATTTTAATCTCTTCTGAACAAATCTCTTGAATACAGTTTTTCTTTTACGTCGTCAAGACAGGCGTCCGAACGGTTGGCGATTATTACATCCGCCGTGCGTTTGAATTCGTCAAGGTCGTTGACGATTTTGCTGCCGAAGAATTCGCTGCCGTTTTCGAGCGTGGGTTCGTAGATTATTACCTGAGCCCCTTTTTGTTTTACTCTTTTCATTACTCCCTGTATGGCACTCTGCCGGAAGTTGTCGGAGTTGGATTTCATGGTTAGGCGGTAGATGCCTATTGTCGCCGCTTTTTTGTTTATTATGTCTTCGTCTATGTCTTCGTAGTATTCTTTCCAGCCTGTTTTTTTGAGTACTCTGTCGGCTATGAAGGTTTTTCTTGTTCTGTTGCTTTCTACTATTGCTTTTATCAGGTTTTGCGGTACTCCTTCGTAGTTGGCAAGGAGCTGTTTGGTGTCTTTGGGGAGGCAGTAGCCTCCGTAGCCGAAGCTCGGGTTGTTGTAGTGTGTGCCTATTCTGGGATCTAAGCTTACTCCGTCTATTATTTGTTTTGTGTCGAGTCCTTTGAGTTCAGCGTAGGTGTCAAGTTCGTTGAAGTATGCTACTCTGAGCGCAAGGTAGCAGTTGGAGAACAGTTTTATTGCTTCTGCTTCCGTGAGTCCGACTATTTTTACGTCTATGTTTTCTTTTTTTGCTCCTTCAACGAGTAATTTTGCAAAGGTTTCGGCTTTTGCGTACATTTCTTTGTCGTCTTTGGGGCAGCCTACTATTATTCTGCTGGGGTAGAGGTTGTCGTAGAGCGCTTTTGATTCACGGAGGAATTCGGGGCTGAATATTATTTTGCCGCAGTTGTATTTTGCCCGTACGCTTTCTGTGTAGCCTACGGGTATTGTTGATTTGATTATCATTGTTGCTTTCGGGTTGAGTTTTATTACTTGTTCTATTACGTTTTCGACTGCCGAGGTGTCAAAGTACTGTTTGTCGGGGTCGTAGTTTGTGGGTGTGGCTATGATTACGTAGTCGGCTTCCGAGTACGCTTTTGTTCCGTCAAGGGTTGCGGTGAGGTTAAGTTCTTTTTCCGCAAGGTATTTTTCTATGCAGTCGTCCTGTATGGGCGATTTTTTGCTGTTTATGAGTTTTACTTTTTCCGGTATAACGTCAACCGCGGTTACTTCGTTGTGCTGTGCAAGGAGCACTGCAAGTGAGAGTCCTACGTATCCGGTGCCGGCTACTGCTATACGCATTTCAATTACCTCCGTAAAATGCTGAATGAAGAATGAATAATGAAGAATTAAGAATTAAAAACTTCTTTATCGTACTTCAAACAGAAGATTTAGTTTTTCTTTGCTTTTTCTGCTTTAAGATTTTGTTCTGTTGTTCTGCATATTGAGGTCAGCATTCTGCAAATCTCATCAATATTGTTTTCAAAACCCGTAAAATCGTTCTCTGAAAGCTGTTTTGTGTTATAAAGCAACCTAAGCCAATAAGCAGTTTCTTTGGCTTCCTTATCCGCAATTTTCATCTTTGCAAAAAAGTCAGCCTTTGACAGCGCTCCCTGAGCTTCCACGACATTGGCGCCTATGCTTGTTGCACTCCTGTACAGTTGATTGGAAACAACAAATTCTTTGTGTTGCTGAAGCTGTTTGCACAATCCGGCGACTTTAACGGCAAATTTTTCGCTTTTATCAAGAATAGGATTATCTTTTTTCATCTAAACCGCCTTTAAACCACCTTGCCCTCATTCGTTCTTCATTCATTCTTCATTCTTAATTCTTCATTCATAATTGCTCTAATAGCTCTTTATCATAGGTTCAAAGCGCGTGTATTCGTTGAAGAATACAAAATCGACTTTGCCTGTTGCTCCGTTTCTGTTTTTTGCCACTATAAGCTCTGCGTTCTGGTCTGCCGCTTCCTGTTTGTAATAGGCTTCGCGGTAGATAAACATAACCATGTCTGCGTCCTGCTCGATTGCGCCGGATTCGCGCAGGTCTGAAAGCATCGGGCGTTTGTCCTGCCTGCTTTCAACAGCACGCGAAAGCTGTGACAAAGCAAGCACGGGAACCTTGAATTCGCGCGCTATCGCCTTTAATGCGCGCGATATTTCGGAAACGTCCTGCTGTCTGTTGTCGGTGCGTCTGGACGCGTCCATAAGCTGCAGATAGTCAAGCACTATAAGCCCCTTGTCCGTTTTCTGTTTTGCAAAGAAACGGCGGCATTTCGCGCGCAGTTCTATTGTGGACAGAGCTGCTGTTTCGTCAATGTAGAGCGGACATTTTTCAAGCCTTCCTGCTGCGTCTGCCAGCTGCTTCCATTCTGCAGAGTTCATTGAAACGTTGCCCTTCGCTGAGTTAACGTCAAGCAGCTGGCGCAGGTTAACCCTGGATTCGGCGGCTATCATTCTGTTTGCCACCTGCTCTGCCGACATTTCAAGGCTGAAAATAAGAACCGGTATGTTTTCTTCAAGCGCTACATGCGCGCCGATGTTCAGCGCAAGCGCTGTTTTTCCCATTGACGGGCGTGCGGCAAGAATGTAGAGCGAGCCGGGCTGAAGCCCTCCGGAGATTTTGTCAAAATCGCGGAAGCCTGTGCTTATGCCAGTGAACGAGGTACCGTTTGCAAGCCTGCTTTCAATATCCCTGAACGCGTCGGTTACAACGTCTTTTGCTTCGCGTATCGTAGTCGTTCTGCCTGTACGCGCGAGTTCGTAAATGCTCTGCTCTGCTTTTTCAAGAGCCTCGTCGGAGGCAATGTTTTCAGTGTAGCCGAGCTTCGTTATGTCGGTGCCGACTGTGATAAGTCCCCGCAGAACAGCTTTTTCAAGCACTATGTCCGCATAATATTCGGTATTTGCGGAGGTGGAAACGCTGTCCATAATTGCGGCGATAAACGGCTGTCCGCCTACGTTCTGTTCAACACCCCTGCTTTGGATTTCGTTCAAAAAAGTTACGGCGTCAACCGCGGTTCCCTTTTCAAAAAGGGAAAGCAGCAGTTCAAACGCCTGTGCATGACGCGGGTCATAGAAATCCTCCGTGTGCAGCTTTTCAACCGCAAGCGCAAGAGCATCCTTGTCAAGCAGACATGCGCCGAGCACTGCACGCTCAGCTTCGAGATTAAACGGGGGCTGCCTGTCTATGACCTGTGCCAAAGCTATTCGCCCTCCACTCTGAGCGTAAATTCGGCTTCAATGCCGCTGTAAAGCTTTGCTTTTGCCTTGTAATCGCCGAGCATTTTTACCGCTTCTTCGGCTTTAACGTCTTTTTTGTCAACCGTTACGTCGTACTGGGCAAGAATCGCTTCCGCAACGTCGCCGCTTGTGATGCTTCCGAAAAGTTTTCCACCTTCACCTGCTTTGGCTTTGAGCACAACGATTTTGCCGCTGAATTTTTTCTTTGCCTCTTCAGCTGCCGTGCGCGCCCTGTCGTCTTTGATCTTTGCGGTTTTGTTTTTCTCCGCAAGCTCGCGGACTTTTCCGGCTGTTGCTTCTTCCGCAAGACCGCGTGCTATCAGGAAATTTCTCCCGTAGCCGTCCGCGACTTCAAGCATTTCGCCTTTTTTGCCGATTTTTTTGACGTCTTCCTTAAGAATTACTTTCATTTTTCTTTCCTCCCAACCTGCGCAGATCATACCAGATATCCACTATTCCGACAAAAGAATACGGGTACGTGAAGAGCGCAAGAAATAGTATGCTGAATACCAAAAGCGACAGCCTCAGCGCTTTGAAAATTCTGTTTTTTCCGGCAAGATACCAGAATACGGACATTCCTTCAAGCGTAAAGACAGCGCGAAGTACCATCATTAAATTTTCCGAAGCCATTGTCACCGCATAGGACGGCGCGAAATATTCCGACACTTTCAGCAGCAGCGCGGCAAGAACGGCTGTTGAAAGCTCTTTCGGGAAGCGCCATTCTCCGAACGGAATGAAAGCCGGAAGCGTTTCGCCCTTTCGTTTGAGCAGCTTTTCCGCAGCCTTGTAGGTGCAGAAACTGTCTGCGGCTGCGTATAAAATCAGCATTGACGGCAACAACATTTTCATCGTTGCAGCAAGCTCCTGAACGTAATCCTTTACCGCCTGCACGCTGCCTATATTCGCAACGGAGCCTGCGGCTGAAACTACGGAAGTCGCTATTGCCTCGTCTATTGCAAACGGATTTATTCCCGTTGACGCAATCAGGGAAACCATAAGGAAAATCTTGGCGGACAGCGACGCTGCTATTGCCTGCAGCAGCCAGCCTGCCGCGCTTTTCTGCAGTCTTGCCAGAGTGCCGAACAGCATCCCTGTAAAAACGAAAAGTGTTACAAACATTAAAACCGAAACAAGGTTAGCCTGCGAAACTGCTCCTGCCATGCCGTGCTCAAAAACGTCGGGCAGATATATGGAAAGAACGGCTGTCAGCGCCGCGTACATTGCCGATCTTGTGCCGAAACGGTATTGCAGAAGCATAAACGGAAGCGGTGAAATTAAAAACAGTACGCCGAACAGAGGCGAAAAATAAAATTCCGCCATAAAGAGCACAACGCTCAGCAGTACGTAACAAAACCATTCGCGATATTCCCTGTTCAACCCTGCACCGTCCTTTAACTTCCGCAGCGGCGCGTCAGCACAACAAAAACTGCACCCGTACGCGTGCTTATTCTGCTGTTAAGTATACCATTAAACGGCGCAATTTGACAAAAAAAGGCTTGGGAAATTTCCCAAGCCGTTTGTGTTCTGATGATGAATTTTTTAATCCGCTGTGTACGGAAGCAATGCAATAATTCTTGCGCGTTTGATCGCTCTCGTAAGCTGGCGCTGATGTTTTGCGCAGGTGCCTGTTACGCGGCGCGGTACTATTTTGCCGCGTTCGGTAACGTAGCGTTTGAGTTTGTCAGCTTCTTTGTAGTCAATGTTTTCAATTTTATCCGCGCAGAAATGACAGATTTTTGGCCTGCGTTTGCGGTGTTTGCGGTTGAAGCCGCCGTCTTTTGCGTCCTTATCCATTATGTTTCACCTCTTCCGGTTACTAAAAAGGTATGTCGACGTCTCCCGAATCTTCTCCGCCGTCTTTTTTGATTTCGGAGAAGTCAAGCGGGAATTCGTCGTCAAAACCTGTCTCTTCTCTCAAGCTGCCCATGTCGCTGCTGCCGAAGCCGTCTGAAACAGGCGCCGAATACTGCTGCGGCTGAGCGTAGCCTGTATCCGCGGCAGAATCCTGTCTGTTCGGGGAACCCAGCAGTATGACGTTGTCAACGTTCACTTCCGTCACCCAGCGGTGCTGACCTGTTTTTGGGTCGTCAAAATCACGGCTCGTTATGCGGCCTTCGACAAAAACAGGACGACCTTTGCGGAGAAAACGCTCTATGATGTCCGCCGTGTTTCCCCAGGCAACGCAGCTGATAAAGTCAGTATGTTCCTGGAGCTCGCCGGTCGTGCGGTTTTTCCACTGTCTGCCGGTTGCTATCGTAAAACGGGCAACTTTCTGTTTGTTCGGAGTGTAACGCACGTCGGGATCTCTTGCAAGATTGCCCATGAGCATTACTTTGTTAAATCCGCGTGTCATGATTATTTCTCCTCCAGGTTGACAACCATGTGGCGTATGACCTGATCTTTCAGGCTAAGGAGACGTTCCATTTCCTTAATCTGTGCAGGATCAAGCTTGAACGTGAACAGGACGTAGTAACCCTCGAATTCTTTTTCGATAAGGTAAGCAAATTTCTTTTTGCCCCAGAGGTCAGTTTTTACTTCCTCTGCACCCAATCCGCGCACGATCTCTGCAAGGCTTTCGGTTACGGCGTTAACGTCTTCAACGTCAGCCTTGAGAATTGTTACCATTTCGTATGATCGCACGTCTTTCACCTCCTCCCTTTGGACTCTGGCTTCCCTTACGGGAAGCAGGGAACTGCAAGTGGGTAATATACCACTAAAAAACTCCTTTGGCAATCACTTTTTTTCAGTTTTTTACGAAGAGCCGGATTTTGCCGGCTTTATTGCCCGTGCTTCCTGATTTCTATTTTGTACATTTTTTCTCCGGGCTTAAGCAGATTGTATTTGTCTCTTGCCTCGCGCTCCACTGCCGTGCTTGTTTTGGCGTTTTCCAGCCTCCGCTTAAGTTCCAGATTGGTTCTTTCCAGTTTCTCAAGTTCGGTCATTTTTTTGTCCAGCGAATTGTTGAGAACTTTTATTTTGGAAACTTCCGTAGAAAAAGTCGCCGCAATGACAGCGACTATAAAGCTGCTGACCGCAAAAAGCACAACGTAGCGCAGACGCGGCGCTCTCATTGCCCGTTACATTTTCTCCGGCGCGGAGATTCCGAGTATTTCAAGCACGCTGCGCAAAACAATTCTCGCTGCTTCGACAAGCAGCAGACGCGCTTTCATAACGTCTTCTTCTGCACCGAGTATTCTTGAACTGTTGTAGAACGCGTGGAAGCTTTCCGCTATTTCCTGCGCATAGTAGGCAATGCGGTGCGGCGCAAGCTCCGCCGCGGCTTTGCTGATTTCCTCAGGCATGCGGGAGATAACCTTCGCGAGCCTGATTTCATTGGCAGAAGAAAGTTTTCCGGCGTCAAATTCCGATACGTCAGGCAGTTCTGCCCCGCGTTCTTTAAGTTCGCGGTATATGCTGCATATTCTCGCGTAGGCGTACTGCACGTAGAAGACGGGGTTTTCGCTGCTTGCCTTTTTGGCAAGCTCAAGGTCAAAGTCAAGCGTGCTGTCGCTTTTTCGCATGACAAAGAAGAAGCGGGTAGCGTCGCGTCCGACTTCGTCCATGATTTCGCGCAGGGTAACTATTGTTCCGGCGCGTTTTGACATTTGCACCGGTTTGCCGTCGCGGAGCAGATTAACCATTTGTATAAGCAGAACTTCAAGCTGCTTATCCGTATGGCCTAATGACGTGTTCACCGAACGTATGCGCGGAATGTAGCCGTGGTGGTCTGCGCCCCACACGTATATCAGTTTTTCAAAACCTCTGTCGTATTTGTTTTTGAGATAGGCAACGTCTGACATAAAGTACGTCGGCACCCCGTTCGCGCGGATAAGCACCCTGTCTTTGTCGTCGTCAAACGCCGTTGATTTGAACCATACCGCCTGTTCCTGCTCGTAGGCGTAACCGGCTTTTTTAAGCGATTCCAAAGCTTCGGGAACGGCATTCGCCGTGTAAAGCGATTTTTCGGAGAACCATACGTCAAAATCTACGCCAAAATCGGATAAGTCTTTGCGTATTGATTCGATCACGATTTTTGCCGTTTCGCTTGTAAAGAATTCCTGCTGTTCCTCTTCAGGCTTTAAAGCGAGAGATTCGCCGTATTTTTCAACGTAACGCTTTGCAATGTCTGCAAGGTATTCACCCTGATAGCCGTCTTCGGGCATGGGCGCTTCAGCTTCTCTGCCAAGCGCCTCAAAATAGCGCGCTCTGGCGGATTTACCGAGCAGTTCCATTTGAAGCCCTGCGTCATTCACGTAGTATTCGCGCGTAACGTCGTAACCTGCAAATTTCAGCAGTCTTGCGGTTATGTCGCCGACTGCCGCTCCTCTGCCGTGTCCCATGTGAAGAGGTCCTGTTGGATTCGCGCTTACAAATTCCAACTGAACTTTTTCGCCTTTTCCGTCGTTTGTGTGTCCGAAGTTTTCCCCTTTGGCAAGTATTGTTTTTACCGCGCCGGCAATCCAGTCTGACGAAAGCCGCAAGTTTATAAACCCGGGTCCAGCAACCTCCGCGGAAGCCACCAGAGTGCTTTCTCCAAGCGCTGCAACAATCTGCTGCGCAAGCTCGCGCGGATTTTTGCCAAGCGGCTTTGCAAGCTGCATAGCAGCGTTTGTCGCCCAGTCTCCGTGTCCTTCCTGACGCGGACGTTCAAGCCTTACCGCGAAATTTTCAGGCAGTGCCGCACCATTTTCCGAAGCTGTTTTTTCAAGCGCTTTTTCAAGCAGGGTTTTAAGTTCAGTTGTCGTATCCAAATAAAACACGCTCCCGTTTATGAAAAATCTAATTACTTCCTGAACGGCAGGTTAAGGTTCGGCCAGCCGAGGAACGCCCCTATCTGCTGTTTCAGAACCTGCGCGTCGTCCATTTCCTGTTTCAGCCGTTTTACAATCCACACGCAGTCCGCTTCAAGAGTGTTTCTCGCATAGTTGTTGTGTATTTTTTCAACAAGGTAGGCTGTTTTTTTTGTGCCTATCACGTTGCTGAAATCGTTTGTAAAACATTTGTAGCCTTTGGGCGTGGACATTCTGACGCTTTGGCTGATCGTGAACGGGAAGCGGAAGGTTATGCTGTCATTATCGTACAAGAGCTGTCCCAGAATTTCGGGAATGCCTCCCGGAAGCTTAAGCAGCATGTTTTTGCCCTGAACTATTCCGGGGGCGCAGCGCACTTTAAAATCAAGCCTGTAGCCGGACGGGCGCGGTTTAACGTCTGCTGCCGTGAGAACCATGCCCGGAATTGCGAAATTTATGCAACGGTTCAGCAGCTGCGCGGCGTTTTCTTTTGTGGGAACTGCACCGCCGGAGAAAATTCCCGCCCATGCACCGTCAATGTTGGCAGTCAGAGTACCTTCCGCAACTCCGCCGTCCGTAAGCCTTAGCGACCATGAAAGCGAAAGCTTGTGGTCGGAAGGGCTTCCCGCTTTGACTTCCTTTGTGTCAACTCCGTCGGACGCGTCTTTTTTGGCTTTCTTTTTCTTTGTCTGTTTTGCGTTGTCCGTGTCTGCCGCTGCCGGTTTTTTATCCGAACGGCGGTATATGTCGGTGCCTGCAAGGAACGGAGAAACGTCGCCGTAATCTACGCCCTGACCCGCCTGATAGTAGAGCGTCTTTTTGCCGGAGGCGCTGACAATAACAGGACTGCTCCAAAAATCTTCCGCGACGGGATTGTAGGCGGCGATTGTTGTGGGCGACTGCCACCAGATTTTTCTTCCCCCGTCATTTTTCATCCATCCGTTCAGCAAAAGCGTGCGTTCCGCAGGCGTCCAGGGACCTTCTTTCGGCAGACGTTCTGTCGGACGCAGAAAATTTTTCGGCAGTTTTGCTTCGTTTCTTTCCGGAGCTTCAAGCCAGCGCATAAGCCTGCCTGCGTCGGAAGGCGCCGCCGCCGGTTTTTCAACGCGCGCGTATTCTTCCGCTTTTTTCTGCATGTTTTCAAGCACGGGAAGCAGCGTTGACGATGAACTGAAGCTGATGTACGGACGCTGGAAAATTCTTATGCCTTCGCCGTGCCATGCAGGCTGGTTTGTAAGAGACCAGAAATATATTTTTTCATTTTTGCCGTTGATGATATCGGGGTCTTTCATTTTGTTGGCATACCATTTCAGCGGGTCATCCTTGGGCATCTGAACTGCAATGCGCTGCTCCCATACCGGCAGGTTTCCGGCAAGCATAACCGTCGCGTCTATGCCTTTCTGGTTAACCCGTTTTTCGTTTTCAACAATGACAACTGCTCTTCCGCGCGCGTCATCCGTAATTTCCGCTTCAACGACCTGCATGCCCCCAGGAAGTGTTTCTGTCTTGAAATTGAGCTTTTTATCCAAACTGCCTGTCATAGGATTGTATATTCCGGCATGTTCGAGGCTGAGGCTGCCGTCCGCAGGGACAACAGCCCTGTACACGCGCCAGCTTGCCGGTATTCTTTCACCGAAATTGACAATCAGGTAACGGAAGGTGTTTGTCGTTCCGTCGGCGTTCAGTTTCATTTCCTGATTTTTAAGCCATACCACCGCCGGAGGATTGCCTAACGTGTCAAAAGACGGCACCTCTTTGTTAAGCCGGAGTACCTCCTGCGACGGATTCCAGGCAAAGCCCGCCGCTGCAAAAATTCCTGTCAGAACCAGAGCAAGAACAAAAGTTTTTAAAGTTTTCAAAATTTTTCGCATAGCCGTACCTTCCTATCTGCCGCAGCAATTTTTGTATTTTTTCCCGCTTCCGCACGGACACGGGTCGTTTCTGCCTATTTTGTTCGCGTTGACTATCGTTCCTGTTTTTGACGCAGTTGCCTGAACGCCGGGATTTTCGCGTCTTGCCGCTGCCTTCAAATCAAGTTTGTCGTGGCTTTCCGTCCACCTTCTGCGTCTGTTTGCTTCTTCTTCATTGACAACGGAAACCTTCAGCGCAAATTCCGTCACGCTTTCGCGCACCTGGGCAAGCATCTGTCTGAACAGATTGTAGGACTCAAACTGGTATTCAAGCAGCGGATCCTTCTGCCCTATCGCACGCAGACCTATGCCGCGGCGCAGCTCGTCCATGGCAAGCAGATGTTCCTTCCAGTTCGCGTCAAGCGTTGTGAGAAGAATATAGCGGAAAACGCCGGCAGACTGTTCCTCTCCCAGTTCCTCTTTCTTATCTTCAAAACGCCTGCTGACGGCTTCCACTATTCTGCCGGACGCCTCGCGGAGCGCCTCGTAATTTCCGTCAAGCTCTTCAAGACCCGCGGCAATTCCCGGCCAGAACAGTCTGTTTAGCTCTATCGCAACCGCCTTGACATCCATGCGCTGCTCATCTTCTTCCGCAAAAAGCCTGTCAAGTACGGCTTGGGCGGTGTCTTCCAGAATGCCCTGCACTCTGCCGGCAATGTTTTTGTCTGTCAGAATTTCGCCGCGCTCCTTGTAGACGGCTTCGCGCTGCTGATTCATAACGTTGTCGTAGGAAAGCAGCTGTTTGCGTATTTCAAAGTGCATCTGTTCCACTTTTTTCTGGGCATTTTCAATAGCCCTCGAAAGCAGCGGATGCTCTATTCTCTCGCCCTCTTCAAGACCCAGCGTCTGCAGCATTCCGTCAATCTTTTCACCGCCAAAAAGACGAACAAGGTCGTCCTGAAGCGATATATAGAAACGGCTCTCGCCTGGGTCACCCTGACGCCCCGAGCGTCCGCGCAACTGATTGTCTATGCGGCGTGACTCGTGGCGTTCAGTACCTATGATATGAAGTCCGCCGGCTGCAAGCACCTTTTCGTGCTCTTCCGCGCAGATTTTCTTAAAGTCGGCAAGAATTTCCGCATATTCGGCGGCATTTTCGGGCAAAGTCAGCCCGCGTTTCGCAAATTCCTCTTTCGCAAGAAATTCCGCATTGCCGCCCAAAACGATGTCTGTTCCGCGCCCCGCCATATTCGTCGCAACCGTGACTGCCCCGAAACGCCCAGCCTGCGCAACAATAAGCGCTTCTTTGTCATGCACCTTGGCGTTCAGCACGTTGTGCGGTATTTTTCTTGCGCGGAGCAGCTTGCTGACCTGCTCTGAATGTTCTATTGACGTGGTGCCCAGAAGAACAGGCTGACCCTTGGCATGGGCTTCGCACGCTTCGTCAGCCGCAGCGTTGTATTTTTCAAGCTCCGTGCGGTAAATCGCGTCGTTGTTGTCCGTGCGTATCATCGGCTTGTGCGTCGGAATAACCGCGACGGGCAGATTGTAAATTTCCTTAAATTCCTCTTCTTCCGTAAGCGCGGTACCGGTCATGCCTCCGAGCTTTCTGTACATGCGGAAATAATTTTGCAGCGTAATGGTGGCAAGCGTCTGGCTCTCCCTGCCCACCTGTACGCGTTCCTTGGCTTCAATAGCCTGGTGCAGGCCGTCTGAATAGCGGCGTCCTTCCATAAGACGCCCTGTGAACTCGTCAACTATGATAATCTCGCCGTCTTTGACAACGTAATGAATATCGCGCTTGAAGAGATGATGCGCTTTCAGTGCCTGAGTGATTTTGTGAGCCATCGCCGAATTCGCGTAATCGGTAAAAAGCTGCGGCATGTCAAGCAGCTGTTCAGCCCTTGCAATACCGGCTTCCGTAAGCGCAAGATTGCGTTCCTTCTCGTCAATTTCAAAATCGGTGTTCACGGACAACTGCTTCGCAACCGCGTCGGCAACGCGGTAAGGCTCCGTATCGTCCTCGGAAGGACCTGAAATGATAAGAGGCGTGCGCGCTTCGTCAATGAGGATAGAGTCAACCTCGTCAACGATGCAGAACTCATGCCCGCGCTGAACCTGCTGCGAAACGGCGACAGCCATATTGTCGCGCAGATAGTCAAAGCCGAACTCGCTGTTTGTTCCGTAGGTTATGTCACAGCGGTAAGCCGCGAAACGCTCCTCTTCCTCCATCTGCGGGGTAATGACGCCTACCGTAAGCCCCATGCCTTTGTAAATCGGGCTCATCCACTCAGCGTCGCGTCCTGCAAGATAATCGTTGACTGTGATAACGTGAACGCCCTTGCCGGTCATGGCGTTGAGAACGACCGCAAGAGTTGCGACAAGCGTCTTTCCTTCGCCCGTCTTCATTTCCGCTATTCTGCCTTCGTTCAGCGCCATAGCACCCATCAACTGCTCGGAGAAATGTCTCAGACCGAGAGTACGGACAGAAACCTCTCGCACACGCGCAAAAACCTCAGGCAGAATGTCTTCCAGCGTTTCTCCCTGCTCAAGCCTGCCGCGGAAAAACGCCGCAGACTGTGCAAGTTCTTCGTCAGAAAGCTTCTGAATTTCAGGCTCGTAGGAATCAATAATCTCGACAGTCTTCTCGTATCTTGCAATCAGCCTGTCGTTCGGATCAAGCCCTATTTTTTTGATAAACGATTTAACAAGACCCATATATATTCTCCTTTAATTTCCGCAGTCCGCGCCGGGCTGCAGGAATATGTCTTCTACACCAAAAGCAGCCGCCGGCTTCAGCCGTCGACCGTACTATTATATATGTTTGCGGCACGGAGGTCAAAAAATATCTCATGTGCCCCGTCAGTAGATTAAAAAACGGAATGCTCCGGTGTTAAAAATTTAAAGTCATTCCGCAGACGAGCTTGCCATGAGCAGCTTAAGCCTGTTCAGCCTGTTTGCGTCGCTGACGCTTGCGTCAAAGTCGAGCGCCAGTATGTTCGCGTTTTCGTAGAGCCGTTTCAACTCTTTGATTACCCCTTTGCCCGTTATGTGGTCGGGCAGACAGGCAAACGGCTGTATGCAGAGTATGTTTTTTATGCCGTTTTCAAGCATTGCAGCCATTTCTGCCGTGAGCAGCCAGCCTTCTCCCGCCTGGTTGCTGAAGGAGACGATGCCGCTTGATTTTTCCGCAAGCTCGTGAATGTCGTGTATTTCGCCGAAGCGCGTTCCTTTGAGCGCTTTTTTTACCGGCGCGCGGAAGCGGTTGAGAAGCTTTATGCCGAACCAACCGCGTATTGCAGGCAGCCAGCTTCCGCCAAGCCTCATTCCTTTGTACACGGGATCCATAAGGCAGTAGAAAGCAAAGTTTATGAGGTCGGGCACGTATGCTTCACCGCCTTCTTTTTCTATCGCCGCGACAAGGTTGTCATTCGCTCCGGCGTGGTATTTGACAAGTATTTCGCCGACAATGCCGATGCGCGGTTTTTTGCCCTCCGTTACGGGCAGGGCGGAAAATTCTTCTATCATTTTCCTGATTTCTTTTTTGAACAGCCGCCAGCCGCCTTTGCGGACGTCTTCGCTTACGCGCCGTTTCCAGCGCGCGTACAGCCTTTCCGCGTCTCCTTTGTATATTTCATAGGGACGGGTGCGCAGTAGAAGTCTCATCATAAGGTCGCCGTAGAGTACGGAGAGCAGTATGCGCCAGATTATTTTTCGGGATAATTTCAAGCCCTGCACGCCGCTGCCTTCCTGCGCGTTGAGCGCTACGACACGCACCTGCGGGTAGCCTGCCGCGTCAAGCGCATGGCGCAGAAGCTTTACGTAGTTGCTTGCACGGCAGATTCCGCCTGTCTGCGCGTAGAGGCAGTCTGTCGTTTCAGGGTCGTATTCGCCGCTTTGCATTGCGGTTATGAATTGCCCCACAACTATCGCCGCCGGATAGCACATATCGTTGTTTATGTAGCGCAGTCCTGTTTCTGCCGCTTCCCTGCCTCCCTGCGGAAGCACCTTAAGCCTTATGCCGCCGGCGGCAAATGCCGCCTCAAGAAACTGGAACTGATGTTCGGACATCGGCGGGCAGAGCAGCGTTCTCTGTTTTCCGTGTTTTTCGTGTTCTGTCCGGCACTCTGCCGACGGGCTGCCTTCTGTTTTTGCCGCAGACGGGCGCCTGCCGGCGTTTATCGCCGCAAGCAGCGAGCGTACGCGTATTCTGACTGCGCCGTTGTTGTTTCCTTCGTCAACCTTGAGCAGAGTGTAGAGCCTGCCGTGTTTTTCAAGCAGTTCCTGCGTCTGCCCTGAGCTTATGGCATCCAGTCCGCAGCCAAAGGAATCTATCTGCACAAGCTCCGCTTTTTTGAAGCGTTTGTCCTGCACAACCGCCATTGCCGCCCGGTAAAGCCGCGAGTGGAATACCCACTGGTCTATTACTCCTTCGCCCGATTCGCCGAGCTCCCCAAGTTCTGTTACGGAGTCTTCGGTAAAGACGGTTACGCCGTATTCGTTTATAAGCCGCGGTATGCCGTGGTTGATTTCGGGGTCGAGATGGTACGGGTGCCCTGCAAGAATTATTCCGGCTGTGCCGTGTTCCGCCATGTAATCTGCCGCTTCCCTGCCGAAACGCGCGACATCTTCCCTGAATTTTCTCTGTTCAAGCATGGCAAGGTCTGCCGCCTGCGTTATCCGTCTGCGCGTGATTTCAAATTCTTCAAGACATTCGCACATTGTTTCAATCAGCTGTTCGCGGCTTTCTATGTTCACTGCAGGGCGCATGAAACTGACGCTTTCTTCGCGCAGTCCGTCTATATTGAGGTACGCAACGTCAGGACAGCCGATTACAACGGGACAGTTGAAATTTTTGTCCGCGTCTTTGAATTCTTTTTTTTCCGTCATGAGTATCGGATAGAAGATGCGTTTTACGCCGCGCGCGAGCAGTTCAGATATGTGGCAGTGCACAAGCTTCGCCGGATAGCAAACAGTCTGCGACGGTATCGTGTCTATCCCCAAATTTTTGTCCGGCCGTTCGGGAGAGAGCTCCACGCGGAAGCCAAGCTCCGTAAAGAAGGTGAACCAGAAAGGATAATCTTCATACATGTTAAGCACGCGGGGTATTCCTATTCTGCCGTGCTCCGCTTTTTCTTCGTCAAGCGGCTTGTAATAATCAAAAAGTCTGGCGTATTTCTGTTCGTACACGTTCGGCGGCAGCTGTTTTTTCTTCGTTTCGCCCGCGCCTGCCGAACAGCGGTTTCCGCTGACAAAACGCCTTCCGTCGCTGAATTCCGTGCGCGTCAGCAGACAGTTGTTTCCGCAGCCTCCGCATCTGAAGGTGTGCGCCTCTGCGGAAAATTTTTCCAAAGCCTCTCTGCCGATAAGACTGCTTTTGTTTTCTCCGCAGCGGTCTTTCGCAAGCAGCGCGGCGCCGTACGCGCCCATAAGCTCGGGGATGTCAGGACGCACGGCTTCGCGCCCCGAAAGCAGTTCAAAGGCGCGGAGCAGTGCGTTGTTTTTGAAGGTTCCGCCCTGCACGACGATTTTTTTGCCAAGTTCGTCGCTGCTTCGGATTTTCAGCACCTTGTACAGCGCGTTTTTGACTATTGAATAGACAAGCCCTGCCGATATGTCGCACACATCCGCACCGTCTTTCTGCGCCTGACGGACGCGCGAATTCATAAATACCGTACAGCGGGAGCCCAAATCAACGGGGGCTTTTGATTTCAGCGCTTCTTCTGCAAATTCCTCCGCATTCATTTTCAGCGATTCGGCAAAGGTCTGCAGAAACGAGCCGCAGCCTGAGGAACAGGCTTCGTTGAGAAATACTTTGTCTATCGCTCCGTCTTTTATGGTGAGGCATTTCATGTCCTGCCCGCCTATGTCAATAAGAAAATCAACGTCCGGCAGAAATTCGCACGCCGCGCGGCTGTGGGCAACCGTTTCAACTTCGCCTGTGTCGGCTCCGAAGGCTGCGCGTATCAGATTTTCGCCGTAGCCTGTAACCGCGCTGTATGCAATCTGCGCCGTTTCAGGCAGCTCCCCGTAAAGCTCTGAAAGAATTGCACGGACGGAGGCAACAGGTTTTCCGGCGCCAAAAACGTAGCGGGAAAAGAGAAGTTCACCGTTTTCGCCGGCAAGCACGGCTTTTACGGTCGTGGAACCCGCGTCTATTCCGAGGTAACAGCGTCCGGAATAGCGTGAAAGCTCAGCGCGGTTTACGCGTCCGCTCGAATGTCTTTCAATAAATTTTTCGTACTCTGCACCGTTTTCAAAAAGCGGAGGCAGAGAGGCAGTTTTACTTCCACTTCGCGACAGGAAATATTTTTCGGCGCGCGACAGAATTTCAGCGGCGGGCAGGGGCTGTTCCTTTTTTGAAACAAGGGCAGCCCCCGCCGCTACGAAGAGATGCGGATTGTCAGGCACTATGCACTGATCTTCGGACAGTTTCAGCGTCTCGGCAAAACGCTTTCTGAGTTCGGGAAGAAAATACAGGGGGCCTCCCAGAAACGCCGTCCTTCCGCAAATTCTCCGGCCGCACGCCAGACCGCTTATCGTCTGGTTTACTATCGCCTGAAAAACAGATGCCGCCGTGTCGGAGCGCGAAGCGCCGTCGTTCATAAGCGCCTGCACGTCCGTTTTCGCAAAAACCCCACAGCGCGAGGCTATCGGATAAATTGTGGTGCTGTCTGCGGCAAGTCTGTTCAGTTCCTCAAGCTCAACGCCGAGCAGCGCAGCCATCTGGTCAAGAAAAGCTCCGGTGCCGCCTGCGCAGGTTTCGTTCATGCGCTGGTCTGCTCCGGAAGTGTCAAAAAAAGTAAGTTTGGCGTCTTCTCCGCCAAGTTCAATGCTTGCGTCAACGTTTTTGAGAAAGGTTTTTATGCTGCATGAGCATGCAATCTGTTCCTGCACAAAGGCAGCTCCCATTCCTTCGCTCAGGTCAAGGGCGCCTGAGCCCGTCGTGCAGAGGGTGAACGTGCAGTCGGGAAATTCCCGTGCAAGCTCTGCCGTGAGTTGTTTTACAGTTGTTTTTACGTCTGAAAAATGTCTGGCGTAACGGCTGAAAAGCAGATTGTTGTCATCGTCAAGAACAACGGCTTTAACCGTTGTGGAGCCTACGTCCAGACCTGCGTGAAGTACGCGCATGGATACTCCTCCTTTTCACGTTTAAATTGCAGGGCACAATACACCCTGCAGCGGAAAAGAGGGGGTTTAAAGTCTGAGTATTACGCTGCCGGTTTTTTCGGAAAGAGAATTTGGAATGTCAGACGCGGGCGACTCTGCCGCGCGTCCGCAGGAAAGCTCCGGCGCTGTGCGGAAAGCAGACGCGGCGGAACTGTTTTTGAGCAGTGCGAGAAGTTTGTGCGCCGAACTGGCGCGTTTAATAATGCCGGAAGCCGAAGCGGTGCTGCAGACCGCAGACAAAACTCCGTTTTCTCCGGAGGAAAGCACTCCGGGGACAGACGCCGAAACAAGACAGAAAGACGACAGACAGTGAAGCAGTACAAAAACGGCAAGCACACAGAAAGCAAGACAGCTCCTGTTTCCAAAAACCGCTCTGTTTTTCACCGCGCGCCACCTCCAGTCAACTCGTTTCAGGTCATAAGGATAACATACAAACACGCAGTCTGTACAGGTAAAATTACTAATACCGTTAAAGACTCCGTTATTTGAAAGGCATTCCCTTTCAAAGCTGTCACTTACAGAACCTTTCACTTTCAGGAGCTTCCACTTGAGAAGATTGAAAGTAATGTAAAACAAGAGTAAAGCCTTTTCAAGTGCTGCCAAGCAAAAGTAAATGTGTTAAGCGGACTTTTTCCTATTCTATTATTCCTCCGCCGAGGACGCGTTCCCCGTCGTAAAGAACAACCGACTGCCCGGGGGCAATGCCGCGCTGCGGAGCGTCAAAGGTAATTTTCAGGGAAGCTTCTCCCGTCTGCTCAACCGTTACAAACTGTTCAGGCTGGCGGTAACGGAATTTCGCGCAGCAGCGCAGCGGCTCGGATATTGTATCGTATGCAATTAAATTGCATTCCTTTGCCGTCAGTTCTTTCCTTTCAAGCTGCTTTCCGGTGCCGAGCAGCACTGTGTTTGTCTTTGCGTTTTTCCCGCACACGTACAGCGTTTCCGCTTCCGGAGGAAGGCTGATGCCGAGATGTTTTCTCTGCCCTGTCGTGTAGTTTATCATTCCCTTGTGGGTGCCGAGAATTTTACCATTTGCGTCAACAAAATTGCCGGGGAGATTTTTCTCTCCCGTTTTTTTTTCTATAAACTCCGCATATTTTCCGTCAGGAACAAAGCAGATGTCCTGGCTTTCGCTTTTCCGCGCGTTAAGCAGTCCGCTTGCCTCCGCAAGCGCACGGACTTCCGTCTTTGTCAGCTTTCCGAGAGGAAAGAGCGTGTGCGCAAGCTGCTTCTGAGTCATGCCGTAAAGCACGTAGCTCTGGTCTTTGCTTTTGTCCGTGCCTTTGGAAAGCGTGTATCTTCCGTTCTCAAAGCCTGTGACCGCGTAGTGCCCCGTGGCGATAAAATCAAAACCGCGGTCAAGCGCACGGTCAAGGAACAAGCCGAATTTCAATTTCCGGTTGCACACAATGCAAGGGTTCGGCGTCGCGCCGTTTTTATATACGCTGATGAAATTTTGGATTACTTCCCGCCTGAATTCAGCACGGCAGTCAAAGACGTGAAACGGGATGCCGAGCCTTTTTGCAACGGTTTCGGCATCTGAAATATCGGACGCTGCGCTTTCGGAAAGGCTGTCGTCCAAAAGCCTCATTACAGCGCCTTCAACCTCGAAGCCCTGCCGTTTGAGCAGCAGGGCGGCGGCGGAGCTGTCAACTCCGCCGGACATTGCAACAAGGACTTTTCCGTCTTTTTCCGTCATGCCGGTTTCAGCCGTCTAAAGCTTTGCGATTTCTTCGTTAAGTTCAGTTTCGCACGCTCTCATGGCTTCAAGTGTTTTTGAAAGCAGTTCATCAAGCTCCCAGCCGAGCATTTCGGCGCCCTGGCGTATTACGTCGCGCGAACAGCCTGCCGCAAACGATTTGTCTTTGAATTTCTTTTTGAGACTTTTCAGCTCCATGTCCTGCACCGATTTTGACGGGCGCATAAGGGCGGCGGCGCCTATCAGGCCTGTAAGCTCGTCCGTTGCAAAGAGAATTTTTTCCATAAGCAGTTCAGGCTTCACATCGCTGCAAAGTCCGTATCCGTGGCTGCACACCGCATGTATCACGCCGTCGTCCGCGCCTGCTTCGCGCAGCATTTCAGGCGCTTTCTGACAGTGCTGCTCCGGATAGAGCTCGAAATCGACGTCGTGGAGCATACCGATTATTTCCCAGTATTCCGCGTCTTCGCCCACTTCCAGGGCAAACTGTTTCATTACCTTGCCGACCGTCAGCGCGTGCTGAAGATGGAATTTGTCCTTATTGTACTTTCTTACCGTTTCCCATGCCTGTTCCTTCGTAATTGAACCGTTCACAGCAAAAGCCTCCGTATGTTGAATTTTGTCGCTTGAACAATTATAAGCGTTTTTTTCGAAGTTTTGTTATATAATTGTCCCACAGGGATGTGATGACTATGGAGAAAAAACAGATTTCCAGCCTCGAACTGCTCAAACTCACAACCGACAAGGGCGAGACAAGCTACGGCGCAGACCAGAAATGGTTCTTCGGGCCTGTTAAGCAGCGTTCAGGCTGCGGACCCGCAACCGCCGCAAACATTTTCTATTATATCGACAGGAAAAAGGAGCCGGAAAAACCTCCCATGGCTTTCCGTTTCTTCAGAATTTTCCTTGAAAGAATGTGGGGCATCGTCACTCCGACACGACACGGCATCCCCGAAGCAAGAATGCTTGCGACGCGCATAAAGAATTACGCCAGCCTGAGACATTACCACGTTGACGTAAAATCAATGGAAATTTCTGAAAATCCGTCCGACAGACCGCATATTTCAGAGGCTTTCAGAATGCTTTTTGAAGCAATGGACAATGACGTTCCCGCCGCATTCCTGAATCTTGAAAACACGTCCTGCCCCGACCTTGACACGTGGCACTGGGTGACGGTTATCGGAATTGACTGCGACAACGCTGGCTTTGCGCGCGTTACTTTCCTCGACAACGGCAACGTGAAATATTTTGACCTCGCTCACTGGTGGACACAGGGCAAGGGCGCAGGCGGAATTGTCACCGTTATTCCGAAAAACGACCGGAGATTTTGGTAGAAAGTATAAAAACATTAAAAAATCAGCCTCACGGCTGATTTTTGTTTTGGCCTGTTAAAGCTACAGCTTCGCAATCGCTTCCGTGAGCAGCGTTTCCCTCTGCGAAGTGTCAATGTCCATTCCTTCAACCGTATATTCCTCAAACTCATCTATGCCGAACATTTTGCACAATGCCCGCGCGTATTCGGCACCGAGATGTCTGCCGTTTGTAAAGCCGCCGCAGGTTGAAAAATATCTGGCGGTTTTTGCCGCACAGCAGCCTACGCTTTCCGCCCCTTCATAGCGGAAAGTTATGCCGCAGACGGACACGTTTTCAAAATAGATTCTAAGCAGCGCGGGGAAGGACAAATCCCAGTAGGGCGCCGCTATTACGATTTCATCCGCCTCTTTGAACTGCCGGGCATAACGGAACATGGCATCGTCCGTTTTCCCCGCGTCCAGCAGCGCGTCACGTTTTTCAAGGCGTGCGGCGCTGTGCGGAGTCAGGTTCTCTTCCGCAAGCCGCAGAATTTCAATTTCGTCAGACTCTTTTTTGTATTTTTCAAGCCACGCTTCTGCATAGCGTCTTGTGGCGGAAAGCTCTCCGCGCACGCAGCTGTCTATAAAAAGTATTTTCATTCGGTACCGCCTCTTTCGTAAATTTTTCTTGCAAGGTAGAGAAACGGCGTATCGGCAAGACTTGTTGCGCAGAAGAACGCGAAGGAGGAAACAATTATCTGAACAAGCGTTCTCCCGCCGTAGACACCGTAAAAAGCTCCGAGTGTGAACAGCACGGAGTTAAGCAGCTGCGCTGCCATAGTTGAAAAATTGTTGCGAAGCCACAGGAAACGTCTGCGTGTTCCGCACAGCTTTGTCGTAAAATTCCACCAGAGATGGTAGCACCAGACGTCGAAAAACTGCACAACGGCATAAACTGCAAGACTTGCCGCGATAACTCTCGGCGTCCGCGAGAACACGGCGCGGAATTCCTCCGCTCCGCAGCCGGGCAGCGTTTCATAAAATCTCCACGAGAAGGAAACCGCAAAGAAAATCGCAGCCGACAGCACGCCGAGCAGAACCGCTTTCTGTGCCTCCTGCTTACCGTACAGCTCGCTCAGAATGTCCGTAACGAGAAAGGTGGAAGCAAACAGCACGTTGCCGAGCGTCATGTCAATTCCGAAAGCGCGGACAAGCAGCAGAACCTCAATGTTGGCAAGAACTGTCGCCGCCGACATCCACATGTAAAGTCCCTGTTTGCCGAGAAATCTGAAGCAGAGCAGAACAAGCGCAAACAATACCGGTATTGTTGAAACAAGCAAAATTTCGTTCGTCATTTTGCAGCCCCGTCAAAGGTCAGTCTCATTTTGTACCAGACTGCGCCGCCGTGCACGGATTCCGAAATGCCTTCGCTGACAAAACCGAATTTTTC
Source organism: Candidatus Equadaptatus faecalis (assembly GCA_018065065.1). Taxonomy (NCBI): domain Bacteria; kingdom Thermotogati; phylum Synergistota; class Synergistia; order Synergistales; family Synergistaceae; genus Candidatus Equadaptatus; species Candidatus Equadaptatus faecalis. The sequence goes on from JAGHTZ010000087.1 coordinate 32,876, forward strand.
GTAATAGTGCAGCAGCCTGTCCTTGCAGGTAAGCACAAGACCTTTCCTGCCCTGCGCCTTCGCGTCTTCGACCGCGCGGCGCAGCAGCATTGCCGCACAGCCTTTTCTGCGGTATGCGGGAATAGTATTAACGCCGAAAAGCATCTGCCACGCGCCTTTTTCATCGTGCAGCGAAGCATCTTCGTACAGGTCATCGGTCAGCTCGCTTCTGTCAGTCACCATGCCGTCAACAAAAGAAACAAGCTTTTCGCCGTCAAAAAGCAGCCAGAAATGATTAGGATAATATTTAAGCCTCTGCTTAAAACTTTCGAGCGTTGCGGCTTCCTCAGGCGGAAAACATTCCGCTTCAACCGCCGAAACGGCGTCAAGATCCGAAATTTCTGCATATCTTATTTCCATTTTCACACCCCGAATAAAAAACGGCCGCATCGTAATCAACAAACGCCCGCGCAGACGAATTTACACCGGTATTTGTGCAAATGCGCCGGGCAGTTTATTCAGCACGTTCTTTCAATTACATTTATGATAGGTTCTATGCCGTCAACAACACTCTTACATTTCAGACAATTTCCCACCTGCCGTTGCGTTTGCCGTTAATTCTTTTGATTAACCTCTTTTCCTGCAGCACAACCGTAATGCGTTTTACTGTAATTAATGATACTTTGGTGAGTTCCGCTATTTCTTTCTGCGTCGCCTCAGGATTGGCTGTTACCGCATTATATACAGCAAGTTCTTTTGGTGTCAATTTCAAAGTACCATTTTTCAAAGTATCATTTTGGACATTTTGAACTTTTGGGACATCTATATGCAGATTTCTGTTTCTAAGCTGGTGTTGTGTACCGATAAGCAGATTTTCAAAAAATCTCTCGAGGTAATCAGTCTTTGCGTATATTCCTTTACTGAAGTTGTTATAGTTTGCCCGTACAAGCGCATTCCTAAAGTACAATGAATTTTTTTCAAAAGCATCGTTGCTGATGGCAAAACCAAATGTATTGAGATATTTGATAATAAACACTGCCGTCGCTCTTGTATTGCCTTCAATGAATGGGTGTATCTGCCAAATGTCCGCCGTAAATTTTGCTATATGTTTAATCATATCTTGAACTGTCAAATTTTCGTACGAATATTTTTTTTCCTGTTCAAAATCGTACTCGACCGTGTTTTTTATACTTTCAAACGAGGCATACAGTACAGTGTCTCCGTTGAGAATCCATTCTTTTTTCGTAATGTTGCAGTCTCTGTATTTCCCTGCATTACCAAGTATGCCGTCAAAAAGACGGTTGTGTATTATTTTCCACTCTACAGGTGAAAATTGGAATGTTTTCTCGCTAAGCAGTTCGGTTATTCTTGTCGATACAACATCTGCTTCCCTGTTGTCTGATTCGAAAACTCTGTGTTTTGAGATTTCTTCATAGTAACTTTTGATGCGCTGCTTTACCGCCGCCATATCTATTTTTCCCTCAATATGCTCTTTGGCTGTTCTGATGAGGTATTCTGACGGCTCAAGTCCGTCTACAGCCTGAAGCCCTATTGCGGTTTGCCATGCTGCGCATTTTTCTGTTTTTTCCGGTTCGCCTTGTTTAATGTAGCCTTCAAGTTCGACCTGCCAGTTTTTGTTTGCCATAGCTAATGTCCTCTGATTTTTCATGTCTGTATTATCTCATATCAGCATCGATTTGTCTTGCTATGCCGAAAAAACAGAAGGCATTTTTGCCTTTTTTGCCTTCTGCTACCTTCTGTTTGTCATACAGATTATGTTTATTGTTCAAAGTTTTTTGTTTTCCTAACGCGGCTTTCATTCGGAACCGGCGTTTCTTTCAGCTTTTCCGCCATCAGCCTGTACAATTTCTGCGGCAGAACAACTTCGCCGCTTTTTATTGCGGAAACAAGACGCAGCCTTTCGCGTTCAAGCCGCCTGAACAGCCGTTCGTCCCACAGGCGCGTTTCCATGCAGCTGCCTATTGCCCTGCGAAACTCAAGCCACAGCGCGTCATTTTCATAAACAAGCTCCAGATTGTCAAGAAACAGCGTTTCAGCGCTTTTTGCCAAGCTTAAAGGGCTCCGAACTTCTCAAGAATTTTAAGTCCAGCCGCGCATGCGGGGCAGTCACAGTACTGTCCGCCGGCTGCTTTAAGCTCTGCCATGTGTTTCTGATAAATCTTCTGCTGTTCTTCGCCGAAAATTTCAGCCGCCTGCGGCGAATTGAAGAAAGCAATTACTTCGTCCACCGGCAGTACGTCTTCTTTCAGCTCGGCAATCAGCTTTGCCGTCGTTTCGGCTTCGCATTCCGTACCTTCATCGGCAAGCCACTGCTGTGCAAGCGCTTTCAACTCCGCGCAGCAGCTCGGCGCATTGACAAGTTCAGTTACGAGTTCCTTCATTTTCGTTCCCTCCGTCAAATTTTTTTGCCTCAATTAAAGCATCAGCCTAATATCCTGTTTTTCTGTTGACAACGTGGTCAGCGGGCTCGCCCTTAAGCCAGTGAGCAATGTTGTTTGAAGCAATTTCGGCAACGTTGTCAAAGGTCTTTTCAAGGAAGAACCAGCCTGCAATGTGCGGGGTGATTACAACGTTGTCCATTGTCCAAAGCTCGTCGTCCGCAGGCAGAGGCTCAGGTTCTGTAACGTCAAGCCCCGCGCCTGCTATCCTGCCGCTTTTCAGAGCGTTCTTCAATGCTGCCGGGTCTATTGCGTTTCCGCGTCCGGCATTGATGATATAGGCTCCGTTTTTGCAGAGACCAAACAGCTTTTCGTCAAAAAGATGCTCCGTCTGCCTGCCGCCCGGAAGCACCATGGCTATTATGTCTGCGCGGCCGACAACCGAGAGAAGGCTCTCAATCGTGTACTGCTCGTCCAGATACTCCGGCTTTGCCTTCTCTGTTCTGCGAATGCCGATAACGTGCGCGCCCATGGCTTTAACCGCCCTTGCGTAACGCCCCCCGATGTCGCCGAGCCCGAGCACCAGAACAGTGGAATCCTCTATTGAAATTACTCTGCCAAGCGATTCCCACTTCTTTGCCGCCTGATTTTTCATATAGCCGTCGAGATGGCGGATAAGAGAAAAAGTCACGGCAAGCATCCACTCTGAAACGGAAGTTCCGTAGGCGCCTGCACAGTTGCAAAGCAGCACGCTTTCGTCAACAACTCCCGGCGCCGAATGGGCATCGGCTCCCGCCGAGGTGAGCTGCAGCAGTTCAAGCTTCTTGGCGGCGGCAAGCTTCTTGGGTGACACCGTGCCTATAATCGCGTTTGCCTCCGCAATCTCTTCCACAGTCACGCCGCCCTGCGTATTCATCATAAATTCACAATCAAAACCGGCGCACTTTTCCTTAACGCGCTCCGCAAAAAGCCGAAGCCTTTCCCCGTCAAGCGGCGGGGCAACAAGAATCTTCTTCATACCGTCATTCACGTCCTTCATTTAAAGCGTGATGCTGAATCATACTCTGTCAACTGTACAGCAACATTATAGCACCGCCTGTTTCCCAAATATCAAATTTTTTTGTTTTTGGGAAATAGAGTTATTTCCCAAATTTGAAATTTTTTCATTTTTGGGAAACAGAACACCGGCGCAAAAAAATTTTCGCACCCTATACTGCTCTTTTTATCTTTTTTACCCCGAATAAGACTTCCCTGTTAAGGGGCGCTTAACCTGAGGGGTACCCCACGGGTTATTCATTATACACAGCAGACAAAACAAGCAAAATTCATAAATTAAGCATTTGCAGACATCCGCGCGTTTCAGCCATTCAGACAATACCGCCTGTTACACCTTAAAAACACAAAACTTTTCAAAAACTTTCCAGAAATTTTTTATTTCTTTTTCATTTCTGCCCCTGTTACAAATTTCTTATTCTGTGAACATTACAGTGCAGAGAGTGACGGGGAACAGAATTGTTGTTTTTAATCCTGTTCCGGCTCGGTGGTTTTGAAACGTT